>CANFJV010000065.1 GCA_947447225.1 Acidimicrobiaceae bacterium | reverse complement strand
GAACGAGTTGCCTGCAGAAAACCGCGATCGATACAGAGCACAACCCACAGCCCTGCTCCAGCCAACATTGCAATGACACGGCCCTTCGTGTCATGCGCCAACAGTTCTTGTGCCACGAGGCCCGACGTCGCAACGACGACGACGAGATAGCCGCCGTAACTCCACTGCGCAGCTCGATGGATCTTCTTTGCCCACGCCTCTAAGGCTTCATGATGACCAATGACGCGCCAATGTGTTGCTCGTCGAACCACCGCCACGATGACGGCAGAACCAGGCGTCGACACAATGAGAAACAGTCCAATGAGTTGGTTGAGATAGCCGTAATCAGAAGTAACCAACAGGTGCGCAAGAAGGACCGTGACAATGACGTTTGAACCATTAGCAATCACGCCAGCGATGGCGAGCGGACCAGCACTTGTGATGTTTTGCCAAATCTCTTGGACGCGATTTGTTGGAACGCGTTCTCGTTCTTCGGTCATGACTTACGACAAAGGTCGCCCACCGAGATCAGTTCCCGGCTTGACGCTTTGGCAGAATCGGCGCATCTCGACCAGTGCCCTGCTCACCACTTGGTCGTCCTGCTTGCTCGTGGTATTCCTCTTCGACGTTCACTGCCCAAATGTCGTGATGCGCGCCATGAAGGTTCTCAACGGTCAGCATGGCCGTCAGCATTGAGTGGTCTTGGTTGTTGTACTTGTGCATGCCATTTCGGCCAACGAGGTGAACACCATTGACATGTGCTTCCAAGTACTGCTCGATTGTGGCGACATTTTCCTTGTACTCGCCGTCATAGTAGGGATACGCCTTTGGCACCCGTACGACAAACCCACGCTCAACGCGACCTGACTCAACGAGTCCCAAGTGCTCAAGTTCACGGGTGGCGCGCTCAATGAGTGCCTCGTCGGTTGCCGACCACAACTCATCGCCTTCGAACACGAAATACTCAAGACCAAGGCAGGTTTTGCCATCTTTGACCATGTAGGGCGACCAAGAGCCAAAGTTCTGGATCCGCCCGACTTTCACCTCGGCGGAGTGGATGTAGATCCAGTTATCAGGAAATGCTGCTTGGCCGGGAACCACGAGTGCCACGGTTAAAAAGTCTCGGTAGTGCAATCCTTCACCGGCATCGAGCACGGCCTTTGGTGGGGTTGGGTCCAAGGCCGCTACCAACTCACGCATTGGCATCGTCGAGATTAAGTGGTTGGTGGCGACCTCGCGCTCCTGCCCACTTCGACTGCGAACCGTGACCGAGGTCAATTGATCGCCAGTTGCGGTGATCTTGGTTACTCGTTGATCGAATTCAATCTCTCCACCGAGCGCAACCACCTTCTCGGCGCAAACTTCCCACATCATTCCTGGACCGTATTTTGGATACTGGAATTCTTCAATGAGCGAAGTGATGGCCGTTTGTTTCCGCTTCGGCTTTAAGGCATTGACGATGGCATTGCCAAGGCTCAAGCCCTTCACTCGCTGCGCAGCCCAATCAGCAGGCATCTCTTTTACCGGAACACCCCACACCTTTTCGGTGTAGGTCTCAAAGAACCGGCGATAAAGACGCCAACCAAAGCGCGCCACCAACCAATTTTCATAGTTCGTCTGGTCCTTCGGCGGGAAGAGCTTGGCTTTGCCATACGACACCACACACAAAATGGCCTCAAGAATTCCCAGATTCTTCAGAGCATTCGATGCCTTGAGCGGGTAGTCGTAATACTTGTTGTCGTAGAAAATTCGACTTTGGCGAGGACGCAAGAGAAAGTCCTCGTCAGGCAGGATTTCATGCCAGAGGGCTTCGACCTGTGGGACCTTCGTGAAGAATCGGTGGCCACCGATATCAAAACGCCAGCCATCACGCTCGACCGTCCGCGAAATACCACCAACAACTTTGTCGGCCTCAAACACGATCACTGGATCGCCAAGTTTGGCCAATTCATACGCCGCAGTCAGGCCAGCCGGTCCTGCTCCAGCAATAACTACAGGGAGTCCCATCTGACCGGTGGACTCGGTGTCGTGTGGGCCATCAGCGCTCATCGTCATGAACTACCCCTCTGCCGAATTCCGGCCTCTCTGCCGCAGTCACGATAGTGCAGGTCACCAACGGGTTCATGCCGTCAGCGCACGGTTTCAATCTTGTCGGACTTCGGACCAGGAAAGACAATTAACTGCATTGGCATGAAGTATCGATGGAGATCAACGGCGACCACCAACTTCCCCACCCCAGGGCGAACCTTGTTGAGAGAAGCACGAAGGTCGATGCACTTGCCATGGAGCCCTGGCGCGTACGGCTGCGACACGAGCCAAACCCGGTGGTCGGGTCCTGCCAGCGCATCAAGGCGCTTAGCGAACTCTGTCGGGTCGGCAGCCCGAATTGCTGCTTCGTAGTCGATCCAATCAATAATTTCGGGGCTTCGATCGAAGTGCGGGTACCCAATAGCCTTAACGTGCAATTTCTCCTCAAGCGGCAAGATTCGAAGTGTCGACGGGGCAAGTTGGTCGGGACAGAACGCCACCACGTCACCAGGTTTGGCGAAGCTTTCCAGCGCAGCGGCAATACGTGGTGACTCCGTTCGGCCGGTGCCGTGATACTGATTGGCACTCCACAGTCCCACGCCGCCGAGTCCAATCACGAGCAGTAGGCGCAACCATGGCTCCCCAAACGAGGCAATTCCAAGTGCCATGAGAATCACAAAGGGGATAAATGCCACTGAGGCGTAACGGGTTACGACGGCGCTCGAGGACAACATTGAAATGAACGAGCCCATCACCACCGTGCCAACTGACCAAATAGCCACCAACCGTGCTCGACGCTGCACACGGAGGTCAAGGGTCAAGGTGAATCGCCCACTAGCAATGCCCAACAGACCAATTGCACCGAGGCCAAGGTAACCAACAATGAGGAGTTGATAGTGCAGTGACGGCACTTGGAACAACGCTGCTTGATTAAACGAGAACCACGCAAAAATCTCCACCACTACAGAGATGGGTTGCACACCACTCCAGGGCGTTCCGGTGTGTCCAAGTTGGAACAAAAACACCGGCGCCCAAGGCAAGAACGCGACTCCTCCGGCGACAATGGCGAGCAGCGTCTTTCGAGCTGGGCTTCGGTTCTCGCCAAAAAAGGCGTAATACGCCACCCAGCAAAACACGAGGGCCAGTAGGTAGATCGACCAATAGTGCGTATAGAGCAGCGCAGCGACGGAACCAGCGACTGCGGCGAGGCGCCACCTTGTTGGTGACGTCAAGGCCCACTCGAGCGCACCAAGCAGCAGCACAGACTCCAACATGACGAGTGCGTACATCCGGCATTCAGACGAGTAGTAGACGAAGTATGGGGCGCCAGCCAAAATCGCCACGGTCATGACCGCAATAGGCCGAGTCCAAATGCGCTTGACAATGAAGAACGTCGCAAGCAAGGTCACCGCGCTGATGCACGTCGGAAGCATCCGGACCGCGGTTGAACTTTGGCCGAAAATTGCCATCCATCCATGGAGCATTCCGTAAAACAGCGGTGGAGCACCATCATGTCGCAAGACGCTTGGAAGTTCAGAAAGTGGCTTGCTCGCAATATTGACGGTCAAGGTTTCATCAAGCCAAAGTGGGACCTTCACGGTGGCTGCGAGGACAAGCGACAACACAACTTCGACGATGACCGCAAGGCCAGCGAGTATCGCAACTGGCTTCGGCAACTTGGCGCCAAGGTTCAGGTCTTCACCGAAACTGAACGGCTCTGCCGACTCATCCATGATCGCATCGTAGGTCAGCAAAGAACATCTGCAAGATCGCTCAGATCGTGCTCCGAAATCCGATACTGTTCTGCCTGAAGAAAGGGGGGCTTCATGGCACGGTACATCTTGCGTCGGCTCATTGCGTTCTGCTTGATCATGTTGACGATTTCGTTGCTTAGTTTCTGGCTGATGCGCTTATTGCCCGGCGATCCGATTGTGAAACACCTCGGAACGTCATACACAGCCGAAAATGCAAAAGCGTTTGCGGCCCAAGTTGGCCTGGACAAGGGATTTTTTGCTCAGTACTTCACGTGGCTTGGCGACACACTGACTGGCAACTTGGGTTACTCGTGGAATGTGAGTCCCAACACGCCAATTTCGGAGATCTTGTCGAAGACCCTTCCTCCCACTATTGAGATTGCGCTCCTCAGCCAGGTAATCGCATTGGCGATCTCCGTTCCGGCCTCTGTCGCCGTCGTGCGGCGTCCAAACGGGAAACTTGACCGAGGCGTCAACGTCGTGATGTTGAGTGCGTATTCCATTCCCACCTTGATCGCCGTGCCGGTGCTCACCTTGTTCTTGTGTGTTCGCTACAACGTGCTGCCCGGACCAAGTTCGTGGGTGTCGTTCAATGAAGATCCCATCCTCAACCTTCGGGTCTGCCTCTTGCCGGCCATGGCAATCTCGATCGCATCACTTGCTGGACACTTCCGCTTCTTGCGAAACGACATGATCATCAACCTGCAAGAAGACTTTGTGGTGATGGCACGCTCAAAGGGCCTTACGAACCGCCGAATCTTGTGGCGCCATGTCCTTCGTCCATCAAGCGTGACCTTGTTGACCTCGGTTGGACTCACCATTGGTGGCCTGATCGTCGGCATCTTTGTCGCAGAGGTGTATCTCTCCATTCCAGGTTTCTCGACCCAAGTGATTGCCGCGGTTGACACGTCTGACTACGGCCTGCTGCAGGCCTGCATCATGACCATTGCCTTCATTGTGATCTCAATCCAATTGATTGTGAACTTCCTCCTGCCGATCATCGATCCGAGGATTGCCCGTGACTAACACTGAAATCACTCAAGATACTGAAGTAAAGAAGCCCGCCGCCAAGCGAGCTCGTGAGAGTTTTGGCGTGGTGTTTTGGATTGCAACCGGCTTTGTCAGCCTGGTTGTCCTCGTTGCGCTGACCTGCCAGTGGCTTCCATTGGCAGACCCGAACCTTGGCGATTACACCTCGCCTCCTATGGCGCTTCCTTCATGGCAACACTGGTTTGGAACCGACATGCTCGGCCGCGACACCTTGAGTCGCGTTTGCTACGGCGCTCGAATTTCCATCTCGGTCAGCTTTGGCACCATGATCATTGGACTCCTCATTGGTGGAGCCCTCGGAATGATTTCCGCCTTCAGAGGTGGACGAACGGACTTGACCCTCAACTCGCTCATGATTGTTGGGGTGAGTTACCCATCATTTGTTGCAGTGCTCGTGATCTTGGGCCTGTGGCAGCCAGTATCGATTCCAAAGATGATCCTCGTTCTTGGAGTCTTCTCGGTTCCTTTGATCTTCATCTTGATTCGAGGAGCAACACTTTCGTACTCAACGCGAGAGTTCGTGATGGCGGCAAAAGCACTTGGTGCAACAAACACTCGGATTTTGACAAAGGAAGTTCTTCCCAATGTCATTCCCGCGGCGATGACGCTATTTCTCCTCGGTATTGCCAATGTCGTGGTTCTCGAAGGCTCGTTGGCGTTCTTGGGACGAGGTATTGCCGACCCGACTGCCTCGTGGGGAAAGATGATCAACGACGGTTCGCACCAATTCCAGACCTACACCGGTTTCCAGCAGTTTGAACTTGCGTTCTTCCCTGGAATGGTGGTCTTTTTGTTCCTTGTCTCACTGTTCCTCATTGGTGACAAGTTGCGAGCCCGTTTCGACGCAACAGAGGGAAGGCTCTAATGACCAACGTCACAGATAGCCCTACACAAGCCGACAACATTGTCGTTGTCGAAAATCTGTCCACGACGTTCTCCACTCCTCGTGGTTCGCTGACCGCCGTCAACAATGTTTCGTTGACGATCAAGCGAGGCATGAGTCTTGGCATCGTTGGAGAATCGGGCTCAGGAAAGACGGTGCTTTCTCGATCCATTATTGGACTGCTCCCGCCGTCAAATATGAACCAGACCGGCTCTGCCACGATCAATGGAAACCAGATCATTGGTGTGGCTCATAAGGAACTCTTGAAGCTTTGGGGTTCCGAAGTAGCCATGATTTTCCAGGACCCAATGACGGCACTCACGCCCACGCGACGCGTGGGCGACCAGATTGCTGAGTCCCTTCGCATCAACTTGAAGATGTCGAAGAAAGACGCGAAGGCCAAGGCCATTGACTTGCTCCGTCAAGTTGGCATTCCTTCGCCGGAACGTCGTGCTCGCGCCTACCCAAATCAACTCTCTGGCGGAATGCGTCAGCGCGTGATGATCGCAATTGCCATTGCGTGTGGACCTGAATTTCTCGTTGCCGACGAACCCACGACTGGCCTCGATGTCACCGTGCAGGCACAGGTTCTTGACCTCATCACTGAACTTCGTCGTGAGGCAAATCTCACCATGATCCTCGTGACGCACGACTTAGGTGTGGTAGCCACGCGCACCGACAATGTCGCGGTGATGTATGCAGGTCGCATTGTTGAGCAAGCGCCGACAAGGGAACTCTTTGCACGAGTCGCAATGCCCTACACCAAGGGACTTCTCGACTCGACGCCTCGCATTGACGCACCGAGTCACACTCGCCTTAGTTCGATCGAAGGACGTCCACCAGACCTTGTCAACCCACCAAGCGGTTGCGCATTTGCTCCACGGTGCTCTTTCGCTCAGGATCGTTGCCGCACCGAAGCACCGTCGCTCGTTGCGTCAACACTGAACCCGAACCACCTCTTTGCCTGTCACTACCCGCTTAACGGCCATGCCGCTCAGCAATAAGGGACTTGAAATGAATACACCACTCCTCAGCGTCAAGAACCTTGTCGTCACCTACGGATCGAAGAAGAATGCCGTTCAGGCAGTTGCTGGCGTCTCCTTTGACGTAATGGAAGGCGAAACCCTCGGCCTCGTTGGAGAATCTGGTTGCGGTAAGTCCACAACAGGCCGAGCCATCTTGCAGCTTGAGCGCGCTTCTTCAGGCTCAGTGCTCTTCGATGGCGAAGAGCTCACCAGTTTGAGCCCTGGCGAGATGAGAACCCGTCGTCGGAAGTTGCAGATGCTCTTCCAAGACCCCATCTCTTCGCTCAACCCACGTCGCAAGATCAAAAACATTGTGGCCGAACCCTTGATTATCTGGGGTGAGAGCGACGAAGCCAAGCGCGACGCGCTCGTCGGTGAAATGCTCTTAGAAGTTGGTATCGACCCCGCACTTGCTGGCGACCGCTACCCACGAGAATTCTCTGGCGGCCAATGTCAGCGAATTTCCATTGCTCGAAGCCTCGTGGCAAATCCACGGTTGCTGGTCTGTGACGAAATGGTCTCTGCGCTTGACGTTTCCGTTCAAGCGCAGATCATCAACTTGCTGACCGAGTTGAAGAAGAAGTACAACCTCACGTTGCTCTTCATCGCCCACGACTTGGCCGTCGTCAAGAACGTGAGCGACCGCGTGGCAGTGATGTATCTGGGCCGCCTTTGTGAGCTTGGACCGTCAGATGACCTCTACGCACACCCATTGCACCCTTACACCGAGGCTTTGCTATCCGCTGCGGTGGTTCCTGACCCTGAGGTTCAGCTGTCGCACACGACACTTGAGGGCGAACCTCCTTCGCCGATCAATCCACCTTCGGGCTGCCGGTTTAGGACTCGTTGCCCAAATGCCGAGACTCGATGCGCGGAAGAAGTTCCCGAGCTTCGTGAAGTGCGCCCCGGCCACCAGGTCGCCTGTCACTTCCCCTTGTCGACGACCCACGTGGCTATTGGAGAATCCCCTAACGCATAGCGGCAACTTCGTGGCGAACGCTGCGTTGCACTTGTGGATCACACTTCCTACTCGCGCTTCTGCGTTTCAACGTCGGTCGCCCATGAAGCCGGATTTACCGCTTGATGGTCAATCTGCCCGTTCAGTCCCTGATATGACAAAGCGTGCCGGCGGTTTCCCGCCGGCACGCTTTGTTCATGAAACGTGGAAGTGAAACGGTCGTTGCGTTACTCCCCTGCAGCCTCTTCGGCCTCTGGAGCAGCTTCAGTTGCCGCTGCCGCTGCGGCAATGCCGGCGGTCGCTTCGGCCACGTAATCGGCCCATGCTGCCTGAGCTTCGGTCTCTGGGGTGAATTCGCCTTCGGCGTACTCGTAGGTGCCGATGTAGTTGCCATCTGCGTCATACGCGTGGTCACCGAATGCCTCACGGTATTCCTCGGACACTTCACCACCGTCAGCGGCCTGCTTGATCGACAAGCTGATGCGTCGACGCTGGAGGTCAAAGTCAATGATCTTGACCCAGAGTTCTTCACCTGGCTTGACGACTTGTTCTGGCAAGTCGACATGGTGGTTGGCCATCTCGGAGATGTGCACGAGACCTTCGATTCCTTCGCCCACTTGGACGAATGCACCAAATGGCACGATCTTCGAAATGCGACCGTAGACGAGCTGGCCTTGAGCGTGGCTGTCCGCAAACTGCTGCCATGGGTCGGCTTGGGTCGTCTTGAGCGACAAACTGATGCGCTCTTTGGCCATGTCAACATCGAGGACTTCGACTTCGACTTCGTCGCCGACAGCAACAACCGACGATGGGTGCTCAACGTGCTTCCACGAGAGCTCTGACACGTGGATGAGTCCGTCCATGCCGCCAAGGTCCACAAAGGCACCAAAGTTGACGACCGAGGAGACCACACCCTTGCGGCGCTCACCTGGCTTCAAGTTGACGAGGAAGTCGCCACGCTGTTCCTTCTGCGCTTCTTCCAGCCAGGCGCGACGTGACAGCACAACGTTGTTGCGGTTGCGGTCAAGCTCGATGATCTTGGCCTCAATGGTCTTGCCAATGTAGGGCTGAAGTTCACGGACTCGACGAAGTTCAACGAGCGAAGCTGGCAAGAACCCACGAAGGCCGATGTCGACAATAAGTCCACCCTTGACCACTTCGATGACTGGTCCAGAGACCATTTCACCCTTGTTCTTGAGCTCTTCAATGGTTGCCCAGGCACGCTCGTATTGTGCGCGCTTTTTGGACAGGATCAGGCGTCCCTCTTTGTCTTCTTTTTGAAGGACAAGCGCTTCGATGCGGTCGCCGAGTGAAACGATCTCAGATGGGTTGACGTCGTTGCGGATCGACAACTCACGTGCAGGAATAACACCTTCGGACTTAAAGCCAATGTCGAGAAGGACTTCGTCGTGGTCGATCTTGACGACCGTACCTTCGACAAGGTCGCCGTCATCGAACTCTTTGATGGAGACGCTGAGCGCTGCTTCAAGCTCATCGCCACCGAGGTCATCTTCGGTGATTTGACGGGGGACGTAGTTGCCCTCTGCGTCAAAGGTTCCCATTGCCTCATCGGACAAAAGGGAGGTGCGGGTACTGTCAGTCATGGTGCTTCCTTCGAGGGATATCGGTCGCGCTGGGACACTATTGGCAATCAGGTAACCGCTCGCGCACAGCGCCGCTTACGGTCAGACCCTAACGCTACCACTTTGCAACAGATGCGAAGCCCTCAGGATTTGGCGGTCGCCCAAGAATCTCCCCATGCAAGGGAGATTTCAAGTGGGACATTGAGTGACTCAATCTCGCCAAGCGCTTTGCGGACAATGGCCTCAACCTCATCGACTTCTTCAGGCGGTGCCTCGACCAAG
>CANFJV010000064.1 GCA_947447225.1 Acidimicrobiaceae bacterium | reverse complement strand
GATCGCATTCCCGCGCCCACACACAAGGCCATGATCTTCGGGTCAGAAATCACGCGCACAAACACTCGAGCCACGCGGTAGTAGTCGCCATAGGCGGCATCAAGTTCGCGGTCAAAGTCAATGAGTGAAGCACTGCCACCGCCCAAGAGAGCATCAGCAAGCGCAGCGGCAGCAATACGACCGGTCTCATAGCCGTAGGAGATGCCCTCGCCGTTGAAGGGATTCACGGTTCCAGCGGCGTCACCGACGACGATGACATTGCTTCCGGTGCGCGGCCCAATGGCAAGCCCCATTGGCAACTTGCCACCCGTTGCTGGTCCACAGGCAGTCTCTGGTGAAATGCCCCAGGAAGGGTCGGCATAGGCACAGAAGGTTTCCATGAGTTTCGTGGTGTTCACGCCCTTCCACCGCTTGTCGGTCGACAGCAAACCAACGCCAACATTGATCCGTCCGTCGCCGAGCGGGAAGATCCAGCCATAGCCAGGAACAATGGACCCTTCGGCATCGCGAATGTCGAGATAGGACTCAATAAAGGGGTCGTCGTGGCGAGGCGAGGTGTAGTAGCCACGCAAGGCGAGGCCCGATGGCCATTCGCGATTACGCACGGCACCGAGTGAGCGACCAATGCGTGAGTTTGCGCCGTCGGCAACAACGACGTAACGAGCCGACACGGTTCGAGTCGAACCGGTTGCTTTGTCCTTCACGGTCAGTGAGCCGACGCTTCGCAGTCCGTGGCCGGGTGCAATCTCGCCGAGGTCATTGACAGAGAGCACCTCGGTGCCAGTGCACACCGTTGCACCAGCGCTTGCGGCATTGTTGGCGACCAGTTGATCAAGGTCGTGTCGGGTGATGCAGTAGCCATAGGAAGGAAACGCACCAGTATCTGGCCACGTCATCTCGAGTTGTTGGCCAAAGCCATTGGCACGAAGGCCGACGTAGCGATGTCCAACGGCCGCAATGTCGTCTTCTAGCCCCATGTCGGCAAGTTGGCGAACCGAACGCGGGGTCAAGCCATCGCCACAGGTCTTTTCTCTTGGGAAGGTCTTCTTCTCTAGTAAGAGCACGTTCCAGCCGGCCGAGGCCAACCAGTAGGCACACGCCGATCCGCTTGGTCCACCACCAACAATGGCGACGTCATAGGGCTCAGTTGCAGCATCAAGAACAGAGATCTGTGGCACGACTCAAGCGTAAAGGTCAACGGATTACCGTCGGCCGCCTCAAACAGCAACGAGGCCCTATCGGGCCTCGTTGCGTCGTGGCGGAGGAAGCTATGACGACAAGATGGTGAGCGATTCGCTCTGTGTGGCCAAGACATTTCGTCGGTCTCGGATCGCAACCGTGAAAGACGCCACCACGGTTTCACTCGGTGTGCCGCTGATGACCCCGGTCTCGCTGTCTAAGAACAAGCCCTTTGGCAGGTTGCCGCTGGCAATCGCCCATCGGTAGTTCCCTGCACCACCTGAAGCGGTCAAGGTGGTTGAGTACTGCGTCTGCAAGGTTCCAGCTGGAAGTTGCGTCGTGTTAATGACCGGAGCGAGGGCGGGTGCAATCACCAATGTAAAGGTGCGGTCAGCTGCGACCTGGTTCGCATCGACCACGCGCACATGGATGATTCGACGAGGCGTTTGATGGCGAGGTGTTCCACGAATTACGCCGGTTGACGGGCTAAGGCTCAGTCCACTCGGAAGCTCGCCTTTTCGAATTGACCAGGCAAACGGAGCACAACCGCCGCCGGCTTCAAGTACTGCTTGGTAGGCCACACCAACGGTTCCTACGCGAAGCGCGGACGTGGTGATCACAGGACGGGCGTTGCCGGCAACGACCATGGTGAAGGTGGCTGCCGCTGTTGCGTGCCAACGGTCTTGCAGCGAGAGGGTGAAGGCAAAGGCGCCACCAACGCTTGGTATGCCACTGATGGTTCCGGTGCGAGTGCCAAGGTGAAGCCCTCGGGGGAGCTCACCACTTGCAAGCGAAACCCGGTAGGGGCCAGTTCCTCCGGTAATGGCAAGCGTGGTCGTGTACTTCACTCCAACGATGCCACTTGGCAGCGTGGCAGAAGTTGCCGACGGCACTGGTGCACCGTTGACCGTAATGGTGAGGGTCGCTCGACCAACAGCGTTGGCATGTTGGCTTATCACGAGCACATCGACCGTCGAGGTTCCCGCCGCGCGTGGGATCCCCGCAATCACGCCGGTCTTGGCGGAAAGGCGAAGCCCACGGGGCAGTGACTCGTTTTTGCGAACGAGCCAGCGGACCGAACCCGTTGCCCCAGTTTGATTGAGCGTTGTCGAATAGGGCGTGCCAATCGTGGCTGCTGGAAGAGTGGTGGTGGTGATGGTTGCCGGTCGATGGACGGACGAAGCGCTCCCTCGAGTGGTGACGCTTGCCCCAACAATCGTGCTCGCGCCCACCACGCCCGTTGCCAATGTGGAGAGGCCAACGAAGAGTTGGAAGATTTGGCGACGTGATCGCTGCTGCATTGCAAATCCTCCCTTGGCTTCTCGTGATGAACAACTGAACCGTACGGATCAAAGGAGGCAAAGAAAAGTCAGGTCTCGGAGAGTTTGCTGAGAATTGTGCGTCGAACGAACGAAAAAGTTTGGTCGTGGCTTCAACCTGAGTCCCCTCGTGGAGGTGGTAGAACTAAAGGCCGTGGACGCCTATCTGCCGGTTCTCATCCTCATGATCGTGGGCATCTTGTTCGCGGCACTTTCCTTTGTGGCTTCTGGACTTCTCGCGCCTCGCAAGAAGCCAACTGCAGCAAAGCTTGCGCCGTACGAATGTGGAATTGTTCCCGATCGTGAGCCACCTCAGCGCTTTCCGGTGCGCTTTTATCTCGTTGCGATGATTTTCATCGTCTTCGACATCGAAATTGTCTTTATGTACCCCTTTGCCGTGGTGTTTCGGCAATTGGCACTCTTTGGACTGATTGAAGTCGCCGCATTCAGCGTCGTGCTGTTCGTGGCGCTGCTGTTTTTGGTCTCCAATGGTGCGCTGACCTGGGGGCCAGCCAAGATTTTGACCAAGGGCATGCCTTCTCGCACCAGTGAATCCACCATTGCGAGAATTTCGGCAAGTCGATCAAGCGATGGACAGGCGGCGTAAACAGTGGGTCTTGAAGATCTTCCACACAACTTTCTGACCGGACAACTCGAGGATTTGGTCAAATGGGCGCGTAAGTCGTCCATGTGGCCGGCAACATTTGGTCTTGCGTGCTGTGCCATTGAGATGATGTCGTCGGGTGCTGCGGACTTTGACTTGGCCCGATTTGGAATGGAAGTGTTCCGCAACTCGCCTCGCCAAGCTGACCTCATGATTGTGGCTGGTCGAGTTAGCCAGAAAATGGCCCCTGTGCTCCGTCAGGTCTACGACCAGATGATGGAACCAAAGTGGGTTATTGCCATGGGCGTATGTGCCTCGTCAGGCGGCATGTTCAATAACTACGCCGTCGTCCAAGGTGTTGACCAAATTGTCCCCGTTGATGTGTACGCACCAGGTTGCCCTCCAACTCCTGAGACCTTGATGCATGCGATTTTGACCCTGCATGAAAAGGTTCGAAGCGGAGAGATCACCCGTCGTCGTGGCGTTGAGGCACCAGTCGTCTTAGATGCCGCTCCTTGGGTTCCAGAGGTTCCGAGTGCGATTCGAGTGTCTCGACCAGCATGACGACGCAAACCCCCACCCTCAACGCATTCGAAGGTTTCCCAACGGTTGCTTCACCTGGTGTTGCTGCTGTTGCCTTCATCCCACGTGAGAACTACAAAGCGGTGGTTGCTGCGCTGAAGGCTGATGGCTTCGAGATGGCGAGCGACGTGTGTGGTGTTGACTACCTCATCGCTGGCGCTCGCACCTTGCCAGACGGCGTGAAGCCCGAGCGATTCGAAGTTGTGACCAGCCTGTTATCAATGTCACGACGCATTCGGGTCCGCATTCGCGTGCAGTTGCCTGACCTCGACCCGACGGTTGACTCCTTGTTTGAGCTCTATCCCGGGACCGAAGCTATGGAGCGCGAAGCATTCGACCTTGTCGGCATTCGCTTTGCCGGCCACCCAGACTTGTCGCGAATCTTGCTGCCAGAAGAGTGGGAAGGCCACCCTCTGCGCAAGGACTACGGCATTGGCAGAGTTCCCGTTCAGTTCAAGTCCACCCCAGGACCGAGGTAGCCGTGGTTATCGACGAACACATCACCACCGTGTCGCGCCCAATCTGGCCGACCGAAGAAACTTCTGAAGGCTCGCAAGAGCTCTTCCCACGAACCTCCACCGACCCAGCAGAGCTCGGTCGCGAGGTTGGTGCCGTACTGCGTCTACCTGAGGGGCCAACGCTTGACCCCACGCAGATCGACATTGAGCGATCTGATGACGAGACGATGATCATCAACATGGGCCCTCAGCACCCGTCTACGCACGGAGTGCTTCGCCTCATGTTGGAACTTGACGGTGAAGTGGTGCTGCGCACCAAGCCCATCATTGGCTACCTCCACACCGGCATGGAAAAGCAGGCCGAAGAGCTTTCGTTCATTCAAGGTTCGACCAACGTCACCCGAATGGACTATCTGGCACCGCTCCACAATGAACTCGTGTTCTCGCTTGCCACCGAGGCGCTGCTTGGCGTCGAAATGCCAAGGCGTGCGACCTATATCCGCATGCTCATGACCGAACTCAACCGTATTTCATCGCACCTCATGTGGATGGCGACGAACGGTATGGACATGGGTTCAACCTCAATGATGATCTACGGCTTCCGTGAGCGCGAGATGATCTTGTCGTTCTTTGAAAAGACCACTGGTCTTCGCATGAACCACAACTACATCCGCCCCGGTGGCGTCGCCGCTGACCTACCTGATGGCTGGGAAGATGACATTGAAGTCATCTGCAACACGGTCGAAACACGCAGCTATGAATATGACGAGTTGTTGACTGGCCAGACCATTTTCCGTGGCCGCATGGAAGGTATTGGCAACCTGACGGCCGAAGAAGCCTTGGCGCTGTCGGTGACTGGTCCGCTCCTTCGCTCAACCGGTGTGCCGTGGGACCTTCGTCGCACCATGCCGTACTTGGCATTTGACGAAGTTGAGTTCGACGTCATTGTTGGCACCTACGGCGACAACTTCGACCGCTATTCGATTCGCCTCAATGAGATTCGTGAGTCGGTCAAGATTGTTCGCCAACTGTTGGCCAACATGCCAAGTGGCGACTACCGAGTCCAAGACCGCAAAGTCACGCCGCCACCACGCGGACGCATTGACTCGTCGATGGAAGCCCTCATCCACCACTTCAAAGTCTTCACTGAAGGCTTTGCAGTGCCAGAAGGTGAGGTCTACGTGGCCGTTGAGTCTCCACGCGGAGAACTTGGGTGCTACTTGGCATCTGATGGTGGGCCAAAGCCCTATCGAATGCACATCAGGGGACCAAGTTTTGTCAACCTGCAAGCCCTTCCGCTGCTCATGCGCGGCGGTTTGCTGTCCGACGCGGTTGCGGTGATTTCTTCGGTTGACCCGGTCATGGGAGAGGTTGACCGATGAGCCACTTCTCAAGTGAGCTTCGCGCGAAGGCTGAAGCCACCGTTGCGCTGTACCCAAAGAAGCGTTCTGCGCTCATTCCGCTGTGCCACATGGCACAGGGCCAAGACGGTTACTTGACCGAAGAAGCCATGGTGGAAATCGCTGAGTTGTGTGAGGTGACGCCAGCAGAAGTACGTGGCACCGCCACGTTCTACGACATGTTGCACACCGACCCTGTTGGGAAATACGTCGTTGGCGTCTGCACAAACATCGCCTGCATGTTGAACGGCGCTGATGAGTTGCTCGACCACGCAAAGAACCGTCTTGGCTGCGCCGTTGGCGCAACGTCGGCCGATGGCCTGTTCACCTTGGAAGAGACCGAATGTTTGGCGGACTGCGACATTGCTCCATGTGTGCAGGTCAACCACCGTTTTGTTCGCGCCACGACCAATGAAGCCTTTGATCAGTTGATTGACGAACTCGCCAGTGGCCAGCGCGCAGATGAAGTGCCAAGCCATGGCACCCTCATTCGAGTTGAGCGAAGTGTTGGACTTGAGGCGAATCCCGCCCAAATTCAAGCGGAGCGAAAAGCGCAGGCCGAGGCTCAAGCAGCACGTGCGGAGGCAGCAAAGTGACCACCACCATTGTGACCGCACGTCGACAGTTCGACGACAGTTTCACCATCACCCGAGCACTCGCAACTGGTGCCTATGACGGCCTGAAAAAGGCACTCGCCATGACCCCTGAAGCCGTCTGTAGCGAAGTGGATCAAGCCTCACTCCTTGGCCGTGGCGGCGCAGGCTTTCCGGCCGGGCGCAAGTGGTCGATGCTGCGCAAGAACCCGACGACGTATCTCGTGATCAACGGCGACGAGTCAGAGCCAGCGACGTTCAAGGACCACTATCTCATTGAGCGTGATCCACACCAGCTCATTGAAGGTGTCGTGATTGCGGCCTACGCGCTGCAGGTTTCCCAGGCGTTCATTTTCATTCGTGGCGAATTTGCTCTTGGCCTTGAGCGAGTCCAACAAGCACTGAATGAGGCGTACGCCCACGGTGCTGTTGGTGCCAACATTTTTGGTTCGGGATTTTCGGTCGACATCGTGGTGCACCCAGGTGCGGGCGCCTACATCTGTGGCGAAGAAACTGCGCTGCTCGAATCCCTTGAAGGCAAGCGAGGATTCCCTCGCATTAAGCCACCGTTCTTCCCGGCGGCAATTGGTCTTTATGGCGAGCCAACGGTGGTCAACAACGTCGAAACCGTCTCGAACCTGCCCTGGATTGTGACGAACGGTGGGGCTGCATTTGCCGCACTCGGTGGCGGTCGCTCGACCGGAACCCGATTGTTTGCCTTGTCTGGTGACGTCAACCAGCCTGGTGTGTTTGAAGTTGAAATGGTCAAGCGCACCTTCCGGGATCTCATTGAACTTCCTGAGCTCGGTGGTGGCGTCAAAGGTGGACGTCGCGTCAAGGCCATCATCCCTGGCGGCGTGAGTGCTCCTTGGTTCTTCGAAGAGCACTTGGACATTCCGCTCGGTCAAGACGAAGTGGCCGAAGCTGGCTCGATGCTTGGGTCCGGTTCTGTGGTGGTGATGGACGACTCGCGCTGCATGGTGCGTGCGGCCTGGCGCATCACAAAGTTCTTCTCTCGTGAATCATGTGGCCAGTGCACCCCGTGTCGTGAAGGCTCAGGCTGGCTCGAGCGAATCTTGTATCGCTTAGAGCACGGTGGAGGCCGCATTGAGGACTTGGACTTGCTCCTTGACCTTTGCGACAACATCGCTCCAGGTCTGACGTGGCCGCCACAGCAGACAACGATCTGCGTGCTTGGACCGTCGATCCCTAGTTCAATCCACGCGGGCATCTCGCACTTTCGTGATGAGTTCTTGGCCCACGTCCACGATGGTGGGTGCAGCTATGACCGTTGAGCACACAACCGAGACGGTGACCTTCACACTTGATGGTCGCGAAGTCACGGCCAACAAGGGTGAAGTGATCATCGCCGCCGCCGAGCGCGCGGGTACGTATATCCCTCGTTTTTGCTATCACCCAAGGATGGAGCCTGTTGGCGTCTGTCGCATGTGTTTGGTCGAAGTCGAAGGCCCTCGCGGCTCGACGCTGATGCCAAGTTGCTTCATCCCAGCAACCGACGGCATGGTGGTCGTTACGGATTCGGACAAGGTGAAAAAGGCACAAGACGGCGTCTTGGAGTTCTTGCTCGCAAACCACCCACTTGACTGCCCAGTGTGTGACAAAGGTGGCGAGTGCCCGCTGCAAGACCAGACCTTGGCCTATGGGCCGGGCGAGAGTCGCTTCATTGAAGAAAAGCGTCACTTCGAAAAGCCAGTGCCGATCTCGGACCTCGTTCTTCTTGATCGAGAGCGCTGCATTCAGTGCAGTCGATGCACCCGTTTTGCCGATGAGATTGCTGGCGAAGCGCAGATTGACTTTGCCGGTCGTGGCGACCTTGTTGAGGTGTCCACCTTCCCAACTGAGCCGTTCTCGTCGTATTTCTCGGGCAACACCGTGCAGATCTGCCCAGTTGGTGCACTCACGGCAACGCCATATCGCTTTGTTGCTCGTCCATGGGACTTGGATCAAGTCGAATCCACCTGCACCGGATGTTCGGTTGGTTGCCGAGTGGCCGTGCAATCGTCGCTCAACCGGCTCACTCGAGTCCTCGGTGTTGACAGCGAACTGAGTCACGGTTGGCTATGTGACAAGGGTCGCTTTGGATTTGAATCGGTTTCTGGCTCCCACGACCAAGATGCCGCAAGTGGCCGGGTGACGGACCCCATGGTTCGCCGCAATGGTGAACTTGTTGCCGTTTCGTGGAATGAAGCACTGGTCGAGGCTGCGGACATTCTTCGTGCCGCGGGAAGCAGCGTCGGCGTCCTCGGTGGAGCAGAGCTCACCAATGAAGGCGCCTATGCCTGGGCCAAGTTGGCCAAGGGCGTACTCGGCACCGATGCGGTTGATGCGCAGTATGGCGATGGTCTGCCTGCGGAGTTAGTGCTCGGGCTTCCTCAAGCATCGATCCGGGACCTAGAGTCAGCAACGACGATTCTGACCTTGACGGGCGACCTGCGCGAAGAGCTTCCGGTCTTGTTCCTTCGATTACGAGACATCGTTGGCAAGGGGGCAACCTCGCTCGTGCAGATCACCGAGCAGCCCGACGCCTTAACTGCCCTAGCGCAAGCATCGATCCATGTCCGTTCCGGTGATGCCTTGGCGGTTGTGCGCGAGTTGCTTGGCGACAGCGCAGCGACCACGATGCTCAAGACCCACGCGCAAGGTCCAACCTTCACTGATGCAGTTCTTGAGCAGGCCAAAGCCTTACTTCCAGCACTTGGCGAGAAGCTCGTCGTCGTTGTCGGTCGTCAAAATGCAGCCGAAGATGGACGCTTGACCTCGGCCGCAGCTCGCTTGCTGGCCGAAGCATTCCCACAGGCCACGTTCGTCGTCGCGCTTCGCCGCGGGAACGTGCGCGGAGCGCTTGACATGGGACTCGCGCCGGGAATCCTTCCTGGACGCGTTGGTCTTGAAGAGGGTCGTGGGCAGTTCTCTGGTTCGTGGACCACCTTGCCTGCTGCCCGTGGACTTGGTGCGATTGAACAACTTTCGGCCCTGGCCAACAAGGCCCCTTCGGCACCAAAGGCGCTGCTCATCTTGGGCAGTGACCTTGTGGCGTCGGTTCCTGACGCCAATTTGTTGACTGGCGCATTTGCCAACGCCGTTGGGGTCATCAACGTCACCGGCCGCTTGAGCGACGTCAGCGACCGAGCCTCGGTGGTGCTTCCCATTACGGTTGAACATGAGCGTCTTGGCACAACGACCAACGTTGAAGGCCGAGTCTCTGCCCTCGATGCCGCGGTCGCGGCGCCAGGCCAAGCATGGGCCGACTGGATGGTTGCGGTTACCCTGGGTGAGTCGCTTGGCGCTGATCTTGGCTTCACGTCACTTGAAGGCGCACTGAGCGAAATTGCAACGCTTGTGGGCACACACCGTGGACTCACCGCTTCGTTGTTGTCCGCTGCCGCTGGTGACGGAATCTTGATGCCACTCGATGGCGAAGGCTCCTTTGCTCCTGCGGCACAAGACCCCATGGCGTTCCCTGGCGTGAAGACGACACCAGCAAAGGCAAGCTTCAGCGAAGCAGCCGTCGCCGACACCACACCTCACGCCGCGTCGACCAATGCGGCACTTTTGCGTCAGATCGATATTGAGGTAGCTGCACCCGCTCCTGATGG
>CANFJV010000063.1 GCA_947447225.1 Acidimicrobiaceae bacterium | reverse complement strand
CATGCTCCCTTCGAAGGACGGAGCGCTTCGGCGCCGCCCACGATTTCCATAATCTCGGTGGTGATCGCGTCTTGACGGGCCCGGTTCATAGTCCGGGTCAAGGTGCGAGCAAGTTCATCTGCGTTCTCAGTAGCAGCCGCCATGGCACGCTGCTGAGAAGCATGGAACGATGCGGCGCCTTCAAGTAGCGCTGCAAAAATTTCAGCCTCAACGGCCTTTGGAGCAAGTTCGGCGAGCAGGTGCTCGACGTCAGGCTCAAACTCGGTGTAACCAGCAGGACCAGCTTGCTTGGCAACTGGCTGGTCGGCTTCATCGCCATTGTCAGGCCCAAGCAACGGCAGCAGTTGTGAAATTGCCACTTGTTGCGTTGCCGCCGATACGTACTTGGTCGAAACGAGGAGTACCTGGTCAACTTCGCCGTTCGTGAAGGGCTGGGCAACGGCAGCAGCCACGGCACGAGCGTTCTCAAACTCTGGCTTGTCACTGAATCCTTGGAAGGACTCGGTCACGTCAAAGCCACGAAAGCGGAAGTATGAAGGTGCTTTCTTGCCGACAGTGATGAGTGAAACCTGCGCACCGTTTGCGGAGTGTTCCGCAATGATTCGCTCAGTCGCACGCATTACTGAGGAGTTGTAAGCACCGGAGAGCCCTCGGTCGCCCACGATGCAGACAACGGTGATGGTCTTTGGATTCTCAGGGACGCCAAGCATCTTCTCGGCCACGGCTTTGTTGGCCGAGGCAGCTTCGACGATCAAGTTGGCCATGCCAACACGAAATGGTCGGTTTGAGGCAATACGTTGCTGGCTACGGCTGATCTGCGAGGCAGCAATCAGTTCCATAGCCTTGGTGATCTTCTTGGTGGCGTTGACGCTCTTAATGCGTCGACGCAGCACTCGTTCTTGTCCACCAGCCATTTACCCCTCCTTCCCGTCTTGTTCGATCTCAGTTCGTTCGTTCACTCGTCAAGCAACCGTCGAGAAGCCATCGAGGAACGTCTGCATTGCAGCGTCGATAATCGCCGTGTCGGGCAGTGCCCCGGTCGTGCGAATGGTCTCGAGCACCGAAGCGTGGTTGGCTTTGAAGAAGCCACGAAGCTCTTCTTCGAAGCGACGAACTGCTGGAACTGGCACCGTGTCGAGCCAGCCCTTGGTTCCGGCGTAGATCACAATGCACTGCTCTTCGACTGGCATTGGGGCGTTGAGTCCCTGCTTCAGCAGTTCAGTCAGACGGTATCCACGGTCAAGCTGCGCTTGCGAGGTCTTGTCGAGCTCTGAACCAAAGGTTGCGAAGGACTCCAAGTCACGGAACTGCGCGAGGTCGATCTTGAGCGTACCGGCGACGGACTTCATAGCCTTGATCTGGGCAGCAGAGCCAACTCGAGACACTGAGTTACCCACGTTGATGGCAGGGCGCACACCGGAGTAGAACAAGTCTGACTCCAAGAACACCTGACCGTCGGTGATGGAGATCACGTTGGTAGGAATGTAGGCCGAGATGTCGCCAGCCTTCGTCTCAATGATCGGAAGTGCGGTGAGTGAACCGCCACCGAGCTCTTCGGACAGCTTTGCTGCACGCTCGAGGAGACGAGAGTGGAGGTAGAACACGTCGCCGGGGTATGCCTCACGGCCTGGTGGGCGACGAAGCAACAGTGACACCTGACGGTAGGCCTCGGCCTGCTTTGACAGGTCGTCGTAGATCACGAGGGCGTGCTCGCCATTTTCCATCCAGTGCTGGCCCATGGCGCAGCCTGAGTATGGAGCCAGGAACTTAAACGGTGCAGGGTCACCAGCAGAGGCCACAACAACTGTCGTGTACTCAAAAGCGCCATTGTCTTCCAGAGTCTTGACCGTCTGGGCGACAGAAGAGTTCTTCTGACCAATGGCGACGTAGATGCACTTCACGCCAAGACCCTTTTGGTTGAGGATCGTGTCGATGGCAACCGTTGTCTTACCGGTCTTTCTGTCACCAATGATGAGCTCACGCTGTCCACGGCCAATTGGGGTCATGGCGTCGATGGCCTTGATACCGGTCTGCAGCGGCTCGTGCACTGGCTGGCGACCGATGATTCCAGGGGCCTGGACTTCCATGCGACGGAAGGTGTCGGTGTTGATTGGTCCCTTGCCATCAATTGGCTCGCCCAAGGTGTTGACGACGCGGCCCAAGAGGCCATCGCCAACTGGCACGGACAAGATGCGTCCGGTTGCCTTTACCACTTGGTCTTCTTCCAAGGCGTCGACCAGACCGAGGACGACGGCACCAACGGTGTCTTCGTCCAAGTTCATGGCGAGGCCAAGGGTCCCGTCTTCGAACTCTAAGAGTTCGTTCACGGCACACGTTGGCAGGCCCGAGACACGGGCGATACCATCGCCGACTTCGACAATGCGTCCGACCATCTGCGCGCCAGCGGCGGGCTCGAAGTCGGTGACGTTGCGCTTGAGCGACGCGGTAATTTCATCGGCGCTAATGGTGAGTTCAGCCATCAGGATGCTCCCTCGTTGGTGGTGGTGAGTTGTGAAACGAACTGCTGCTTCGAGGCGGCGACGTGCTCACGGAGCACATCTAACCGGCCGCGGAGTGAATCATCGAGTCGGAGATCTCCGATTTCGACCACGACGCCTGCCATGAGGCTTTCGTCGAGTGAGACATAGACGTCAACTGGGTTTCCAGCAAGCGCCTCAAGTGATGCCGACAGCGCTTCGCGCTGTGCGGTGTCAAGGTCGGCACCAGCGAGCACGCGAGCAACTCGCCAGCCTCTGGTTTCTGCTGCTTTGACGACCACTGCATCAAGGGTGCCAACCACATCGCGTGCACGACCGCCGAAGGGCAGGTAGCAAGCAATGGCGCTGGTGGCGTTGTGGACTTTGCCCGAAAGCAGGTTCTCCAAGAACGTTGCTCGAACAGAAGGCTGCAGATCGCGGTCGCCAAGCACTGAGCGCAGTGACAGGGTCTTGGCCACAAGACGAGCAAGCTGGTAGAGCTCGTCGCCAACAACCGCCAATTCATCATTCGACAACGAGGCAAACACCGATGCGGCGAAACCTTGGACGCGACGCCGGGCGGACAATGCCGACAATGGCTCTTCGAACCACTCACGACCTTCGGCGGTGTGGAGTGTGCGGTATTGCAGCCAGGTGATCGCCACGCCAACTTCTTGGGCGGGGACAACATTGATGGCTTGCAGCACAAGGCTCAGGCTTGCCGGAGCAACCTTGGCGGCCAAAAGATCAGTTGCCACGGCACGACGCACACTCGGTGCGAGTGCGGTGTCAGTAAACGCGGCGAAGAGTTCTGGTTGGGTCGCAACAAGACGCTCGAGCGAAATGAGGTCAGCCGACACGACGGCCGACTCCTGCTCATTCAGCCCGTTAAGGACTGCTGATGCGTAGCCCTGGAGGCTCGGGTTCATGCAGTCGTCCCGGCATTCGCCTCAGACCGCAGCGTGGCGACGGCAGCATCAATGAGGTCGCGGTGGGTCGTGGCGTCAACTTCACGTCCAACGATCTTCTCCACGACTTCCAAAACGATTTCGCCCATACGCTGAGCGGCTTCTTCAACCGCACGTTGACGAAGGACGGCGACTTCGCCAGCGGCGAGTGCAACAATGCGGTCGTATTCAGCCTGGCCACGGCCATGCATGTCGGCAGCAACCTGGTCAGAGGTCTTCGTGGCTTGCGTCACGATCTCGCGAGCTTGCACCCGTGCTTCTTCGAGCAACACACGGCGCTCATCATCAGCGGCAGCTGCTTCTTTGGCGGCACTCTCTGCTTCAGCGAGCGAAGAGCGAATGAGTTCTTGCCGATCCTCAAGCGCTTTGTTGATTGGTGGAAGGGCCTTTTTGCCCAAGAACCACAGGACGAGCAGAAAGACGGCGAGCTCGACGAAGAACGTCGCGTTCGGCAATAGAAAGAGGCTTGCGGTCATAGTTGTGGGGCTCCGAGGTTGCGGTTAAGAAATGGTCCTGCAGCTGCCCTCGCCGACGAATCGACGAGGGCAGGTACGGCTCAAACCTTCGAGAAGACGTACACGAAGACGACGCCGAAAACGAGGTTGATGATGTACGCAGCTTCGACGAGACCGACGGTCAAGAAGAACTGGGTACGAGCCTTTGGCTCAGCCTCGGGCTGACGGGCGACGGCTGCGATCACTTGGGAACCGGCGAGGCCGTCACCGATTGCGGCGCCAGCGGCACCTCCACCGAGTGCGAGGCCAGCGCCAACGAGGGCGCCTGCGGTACGAACTGCATCTTCCATTGTTGCTGCCATTTGTCTGTCTCCTTGGTTGCGGGTCTACTGCGTACTGCGATGACTACGTGCTGCGAAGGGTTGGCTTAGTGCTCGCCGGTGTCGAGCGCCATGCCGAAGTAAATGATGGTCAACAGGGCGAAAATAAACGCCTGGATCGCACCAATGAACATGTCGAACAACTTCCAGCCGAACTCGAACGGTGGAAATGCCCAGATGGGCAACAGTGCCGTCATCACCGAAATCATGAGGCCACCGGCGAAAACGTTACCGAAAAGACGGAAGGTCAGCGTGATGGGCTTCGTCAACTCTTCAATGATGTTGATGGGCAACATCAGAATCGATGGCTGGGCGTAGTGCTTCAAATAGCCACCGATGCCACGGGTCTTAATGGAGGTGACGTGGACCGAAATGATGACCAACGCTGCCATCGCAAGCGGCAAGTTGATGTCACTGGTCGGCGAAGGGAGCCACTCAGGGTTGTGCCCAGAGGGAAAGAGGCTGATCCAGTTACACAACAAGATGAACATGAACAAGGTGATGCCGATCGGCACGTACTTGCGGCCCTTTGGACCAATGGCCGAGTCCGTGATTCCTTGCACTTGCTCAACAATGAGTTCGTAGAGGAGTTGGCCCTTGCCAGGGACACCAGAGGTGGCTTTGCGAGTAGCGAAGTAGGCAAGACCGCAGACGATGACAGCGACCAGAATTGATCCCCACACGGTGTCGGCATTGATGGTCATCCCAAACACGGTCCACGTGCGGGCATGTTCGCCCACGCAGATCTTGAGCGTCTCGGATGGACACTTTTCTTCTGCTGCGGCAGCGAAGGACGTCGTCGCAACCTTTACCGCTGCATGCATGTGTTGAAGCGAAGTCACTCAGAACCCCCGGAGGCCAGCTGTGCGCGGCCAAGGTTGACAATGAAACAGAACTGGAAAACTACAAGACCGACGAGCGAACCAATACCGACCGGCGAATAGAGAATAACAAGTCCGAGGACCCCCGCGGTCAGAATTCCGAGACGAATTAGCACGGGGCCTCGAACTCGACGTCGAAGTGACTTCATTGACTCCCCTTCTTCAAGGGAAATCTTGCCAATGGAGCGGTCTAAGAACCGCATATTGAGCCATGCGCCAATCACGCCGAGCACAATGCCGACGGCAGAAAACGGTGGGTAGAAGGCCAACGCGACGAGAATCACACCGGTTCCCATGATCACCGACGAAACAATGGTGCTGCGAAGCACCTTGGTCATTGACCAAATTGCCTCAGATGATTCGCTGACGTCACTCATCTGTTGTCGCCTCCGACGCATTTCGAACAGTGCCGGCCCGAACGAGTGCCGCGGCAGCTCCACCAATGCCGAGCGCAAGACCAAGCAGCAAGAACAACGGCGACGTCCCAACGACTCCGTCAAGCCACAGACCAAGCAACAGTCCAACCACGATGGAGCCAACGATGGTTGAACCAACAGTGAGAAAAAACACTGACGCTGGCATCGTGGTGGTTTGCCGTTCGCGTTTCATATCCAACATCCTCGCAGACCTCAGTTCGCTGCAGTGACGTCGGTGGGGACGTCTTCTGGTTCACTTGCGGCACGGGTTGGCCAAAACAGCGCCACGAGCCCAATACCAGCAACGATGGTGGCGAAGGGTACGAATCGATTGAGACGCGGTTCGACAAGTGGAATGAGCACGAGACTCGACAGCACAGCCGTCCAACCCCACAAGATGAGCACCGCTCGTCGGTGGCCGTGGCCGAGTCGAAGGAGGCGGTGATGAATGTGGTCCTTGTCTGCCGTGGCAAATCCTGTGCCCTTGGCTGTTCGCCGAATGATGGCCATCAACATGTCAAGCAGTGGAATGCCGAGGATGAAAAAGGGCAAGAACAGCGGTGCAAAAAAGAAATAGGTCACCCCAGTCGCTGGAGGTGTTCTGCCACCAATGACCATTGTTGCTGCCGCCAACAAGAGCCCGAGAAACAGGGCTCCGGCATCACCCATGAAGATCTTGGCCGGATGAAAGTTAAAGACCAAGAATCCAAGGCAAATCCCGCAACCAATGATGGCGAGCAGCGGACCGATGTTCGAACTTGGGAGCAGTCCAAGACTTTGCAGCTTCAAGCCATAGAGCGCGAGCGCGGCCGAACCAATCGCAACGATCCCTGATGCCAAACCATCAAGGCCATCAATCAAGTTCACCGCATTGGTGAGGGCAATCACCCAGAACGCCGTGATGAGGGGAATGACACTTGGGCTGAGCACAATGAACTGACCCGTTAAGGGAATGTGGAACTGGTACATCGTGGCGCCAGTGAAATACAAAATCGACGCGGCCAGCACTTGTCCGGCCATCTTTGCTGGAGCCGACATATCGCGCAGGTCGTCGACCAGGCCAACGGCAAACACCGCTCCTCCGGCGAGCAACACGCCAAAGGCCTCTGAAGAGGCATGAAACATCCCACTCAGTCCCGGCAACAGTGAGGCCACGATCATGGCGGCACAAAAGCCCATGAACATCGCCACGCCGCCGCCATAGGGCGTTACCCGGGCATGGACTTTGCGATCACGGGGTACATCGACGTAGCCAACGGTTGTTGCTAATGAAATGGTCGGCCAGGTCACTGCCGACGTCACGGTGGCAGCGACCGCGAAGACGACCGCGTACCAACCGAGTGGAAGCACGAGGTGCCTAGTTTTCCCCGTAAGGCTGGAAGGAGGCGCAAAGCTCCGCCACTTCAGCTCGAACTGCCGCAACTGCGGCTTCATCAGTGCGCGACCGCAAGGTGCGAGCAATGAGTGCTGCAACCTTGACCATTTCGTCAGTTCCCATCCCCGTTGTGGTCATCGCTGGGGTGCCGAAGCGAAGGCCCGACGTGACAAACGGCGATCGTGGGTCGTCAGGAATCGTGTTGCGGTTGCAGGTGATCCCTGCACGATCGAGGACTTCTTGCGCCTCTTTGCCCGTCAGTTCTGCGTCAAAGGTTCGCAAGTCAACAAGGACAATGTGGTTGTCGGTTCCACCAGCAACGAGGCGGAAACCTTCGGCGGCGAGGGATGCAGCGAGCACCTTGGCGTTGGCCACAATGGCCGCGGCGTACTCCTTAAAGCTTGGTTGTAGCGCTTCACCGAAGGCAACGGCCTTGGCCGCAATGGCGTGTTCGAGTGGCCCACCTTGGAGGCCGGGGAAGATCGCGCTGTCCACCTTTTTGGCCAATTCGGCGGTCGTCAAAATTGCGCCACCTCGTGGACCACGAAGGGTTTTGTGCGTCGTGAAGGTAACCACGTCGGCAATGCCAACCGGTGATGGGTGCACTCCACCAGCAATGAGGCCTGCTGGGTGCGCCGCGTCAAACATGAGGAGTGCGCCGACTTCATCAGCAATGACGCGGAAGTCCTTTGCCTCAATCGTTCGCGAGTAGGCCGTCGCTCCGGCGACGATGAGCTTTGGACGCTCGGCCAAGGCACGGTCACGGACTTGGTCCATGTCAATCCGCTCGCCGGTGCCTTCGTCATTGGCTGGAGTAAGTCCGTAGTCAACAAAGCGCCATACCTTCGACGTCACATTGGCCGGCGAACCGTGGGTCAAGTGGCCACCATGGTCAAGCTTCATCGCGAGCACCGTGTCGCCTGGGTTGATCAGCGCCATGTAGGCAGCCAAGTTGGCGTTCGCACCTGCGTGAGGCTGCACATTGGCGTGTTCGGCGCCAAAAAGTGCGCACAAACGATCGCGAGCAATGTCTTCGACCTGGTCAACCACTTGGTTGCCGCCGTAGTAGCGACGACCTGGATAGCCTTCGGAGTACTTGTTGGTGAGCACGGTCCCTGAAGCAGCGAGCACTGCAGGAGAGACAAAGTTCTCGCTCGCAATGAGCTGCAGGGTGGTCATCTGACGATCAAACTCTTGGTCAACGAGGCGGGAAATTTCTGGATCCGCTGCGGCCAAGATGTCGTGCTCGTTCGTGTACTGGCTCACTGGCCGTTCTCCTCGTTGGTTGCCGATTGTTGTTCCAAGTCCGCCAACATGGCGACTCGTCGTCCGTGACGCGCATCTCCCGGGGTTGCCGACAAATATGCCGCAACCGCATCGAGCACGGTTTGTTCACCAGTTAGGCGTGCGCCAAAGCACACGACATTTGCGTGGTTGTGCTCCCGACACAGTCGAGCAGAGGTGACATCGGTCACTGTTGCTGCCCGCACGCCGTTGACCTTGTTGGCCGCAATAGCAATGCCAATACCCGAACCGCAAACCAAAATGCCGAGGTCCGCCTGATGTCCGGCAACGGCGCGTCCAACCGCAGCACCGAAGTCGGGGTAGTCAACCGAGGTCGTGCCATCATGCGTGCCGAGGTCCACTACTTCGTGACCGAGTTCTTGCACAAAGTTCGAAATCACCTGTTTCAAGGCAAAGCCAGCGTGGTCTGCACCGAGGGCCAAGAGCATGAAGCCACTGTAGCGACCGAAGCGGGCCAACTTGGTGGCTCGTGTTACGGCCGAGTCACGAAGTGTCCACAAGTAGGCTTTTCGACCATGGCACTCGACCCCCGTACGCCGGTCCTCGTCGGTGTGGGCCAAGTCACCACTCCCCCAGAGGCCACCAAGGTCCCCGTCGACCGGCCACAGCCCCTTGACCTCATGGTGAGAGCCATTCAGGCGGCGGCCGAAGACTGTGACGGTGTTGGCCCAGGCTCCATTGCGCGAAGTGGACGAGCGCTGCTTGAGCGAGCACAGCGGTTGGCAGTGATTGCCTCGTTTGGATGGCACACCTCAAATCCGGGCGCGCTTATTGCCGAGCGCCTCTCGATTGACCCAGCCGAGTTGATCTTGACCACAACGGGAGGCAACACTCCCCTGCAACTCCTCCACGCCAGCGCAAGAAAAATTGCTGCCGGCGAGTTAGACGTCGCCATCGTCACCGGCGCAGAAGCGATGTACACCCGCGCGCTTGCCCGTCGCTCGGTCGAGCACGGAACACTCACCTGGGCATCGCAAGCAGCCGAGTCGACCCCACAAGCCGTGAGTTTTGGTTCACCTGACCGGTCACCGGTGACTGACCTTGAAGGTGCCCGTGGCGTGCACATGCCAATTCAGGCCTACCCCTTGCTCGAAAATGCCATTCGCAGTGCTCGGGGCTGGACGCTCGAAGAACATAAGAACGCCATTGGGAATCTGTGGGCCATTGGTGCAAAAGTTGCCGCCAGCAATCCGTACGCCTGGATCAAAGAGCCCATGTCGAGCGAAGAAATCATGACGCCAACGGCATCGAACCGCATGGTGAGCTACCCCTACACGAAGTACACCGTGGCGAACTTGTCGGTTGATCAAGGTGCGGCCTACATCTTGTGTTCGGTTGAAGCGGCTCGAGCCGCTGGCGTAAGCGACGACCGCTTTGTCTTCCCGCTCGCTGGCGCTGACGGCAACGACCACTGGTTCTTGTCCCACCGCGAAAACCTGCACTCTTCGCCGGCCATTCGTCTTGCTGGTGAAGCCACGTTTGCTGGGGCTGAAGTGTTAGCCGATGAGTTGGCCTTTGTTGACCTGTATTCCTGCTTCCCTGCCGTCGTGCAAATTGCCATTGAAGAACTCGGCCTTGGCAGTCGACCTGAGCGCCCATGGACGACCACTGGTGGCCTTGTCTTTGCTGGCGGACCGGGAAACAACTATGTGACCCACTCCATTGCCTCAATGGTCGAGAAATTGCGCGCACAGCCTGGTGCGTCTGGCCTCGTCACCGGTCTCGGTTGGTTCTCGACTAAGCACTCTGTTGGCATCTTTGGCTCACGACCACCTCGGCACCAAGGTGCCGATGGCTACCGGTGGACTGATGTCCAACAAGCCGTTGACGCTTCACCGCAAACTCGGGTTGACTCGAATTACGTCGGCACCTGCACCGTTGAAACCTCGACCGTCACCTTTAACCGGACCGGAGATCCAGAACACGGCATCGTCGTTGCGAGAACGGACGACAACGCTCGAGTCTGGGGTCAAGTGACCCACGCCGATCATTTGAAGGCATTGCTCGAGGTTGACCCGAATGGTCGTTCTGGGTCACTCGCCGCAGACGGAACTTTCACCCTTTCGTAAGTCCCAACCGCAGTGTTGGCGACTGAAAACACACGTCAGGCTCACCTTCTTCATTGTCGCCACTCGTGCGAGCAACTTCGGTGAACCCGAGATGTCGATAGAACCCTTGGGCGGCCACATTTGACTGAAAGGTCCACAGTGTCAGGGGTT
>CANFJV010000062.1 GCA_947447225.1 Acidimicrobiaceae bacterium | reverse complement strand
GAGGATGGAACACCGCGTTCACGAACCCATCAGCATGTACTCGAAGACGCAATCCGCGTGGCACAGGAGAAAGCCAGAGCTCTCGGAGACTTTCCTGTTCTCGCGGTGGCCCATGCCTATGTCCAGGGTTCAGAGTTGTCTGATTCAGAACGTCGAAGCGTCGGAGGCTCTGATGTCGTCGATGCTGCAATCTTCCAAGGCTTTACCTACACCGCACTCGGCCACCTCCACCGACCTCAAGCTGTCCATGGTGATGGATCGATTGCCTACTCAGGCTCTCCGCTTGCCTATTCGTTTAGTGAAGAACATGAGAAGTCAGTTCGCCTCCTTGAGCTGAACGATGCGGGCACGTTCGACGTCACGGTGCTCCCCATCCCTGTGGGTCGTCCGGTCAAGGTTTTGACCGACTCGTTCGAGAACCTCTTGAACGCTCCTGACTACGACGCCTACCTCGATCACTGGGTCTCGGCCAAGTTGACCAATGGAGGGGTCATAGAAGAAGCCATGTTCCGACTACGCCAGCGCTTCCCTTATATCGCTGCTCTTGCCCGGGCGAGTGTTCGCTCCGGCGTGATGGTTGGCCCAGATGCGCAAGGCACTGATTTGGAAGAGCAAAGCCACTTGGAGACTTCCCTTTCCTTCGTCGAAGACATCGCTGGACGAATTCCAACCGCCTTTGAGGCAGAACTGTTGGAGCGAAGCCTCAGTCAACTCGTGAGCGAGGTGGAAGCATGAGGCCGCTCAAGCTCACGATTGAAGCCTTCGGCTCGTATGCCGAAATGGTGGAGATTGATTTCGTCAAACTCGGCCAACACGGAGTGTTCTCCATTACCGGTCCAACCGGATCCGGCAAGACCACGATTTTTGACGCCATGGTCTACGCCCTCTACGGAGTCCTTCCAGGTAAGCGTCTGCCCGGAGATGTTCGAAGTCACTTCGCTGATCCCACATGCGCCACCAACGTCACCTTCGAATTCGAAGTTCGAGGTGCCGCTTGGTCGATTTGTCGGATCCCAACCCAGAGTCGGCCGAAGGAAAAAGGCACTGGCGAGACGGTCAAGCAAGGAAGCATTGTCCTCAAGCAACTGAGTGGTGGCAGCGTCACCGAGACGCGCGTCAAGCAAGCAAATGCTCGGATCATTGAGATCATTGGTTTGACCTCGAGTCAGTTCCAACAAGTGGTGCTGCTCCCGCAAGGCGAATTCGAAGCAGTGTTGAAGGCAGACACCTCCGAGCGGGCTGATCTGTTGCGCAAACTCTTTCCCGTTGAGATCTATCGCGACCTCACCGAGGTACTGAGTCAACGAGTGGCAGCAACACGAGCGGCCTATGACGAAGCTCGTCGTGGATCCGCGACTGCCACTGACCAGATCAGAAAGACCTTGCTCGAAGCCTTGAACCTCATCCCAGATGGACTTGTGTCCACTTGGTATGCCTCGATGTTTGATGCCGAGACCTTTGACCTTTCGACCATTGCTGCTCGACAGGCTGAACTCTTAGAAGTCGTCGAAGCAGTTGGAGACCTGGTCTCTGTGGCTGAAGGCCAGCGAGACGTGACTGCAGAAGCATTTTCCAAGGTTGAAACTGCAGTAAAAGACTTTGACGCTTGGGTCAAGAACAAAGAACTCGCTGAGTCCTTTCCTGAAGCAGAGGAACTCGATGCGGCCCGTGAACTGCAACTGAGCCTCCTTCAAGAACTTGTTGGGCTGATTCCACTGCTCGACGCTCACGAGGGACTCGAGAGTGACCTCGAGGAAACAACGGCCGCAGAACTCGCAGCGAGCGCAGAACTTGAGCGCGTCTGGGATGACCGCTACGGAGAGTTCTCCGAGATTGATGAGGTATCCCTCAAGAAGGTGCAGAAATCTGCGCTCGCGGAGATCCAAACCCTCAAGAACGCCGCAACTGAACGTGACGAGCTCTTGGAACTTGGGGAAACCATCCAAGATCTCGAAGTTGAGTTCCGTGAGGCGAGCGAGGATGAAGCAGCACAGGTTGCCGCCCAGTCGGAAGCGAAGACGAACCTCAAAGAACTCGACGCCTTCTTGAAGTCCACTCGGGCGGAGTTGAAATCAAAAGACAAAAAGCGCGATGCCTTCACGGCTGCCAAGCAGTTGGAAGTTGAGGTGATCGAGCGCAACACCCTCGAGGCCCAGTTGACGACGCAAACGAAGAAGCTCGAGGGCGAGCGCACTCGGGTTGAGAAGTTGGAACTCGAACTCACCACGTTAGAAGCGAAGTATCGGGCGGGACTCAGTGGTGAACTCGCCCGCTCGTTGGTCGATGGTGCGCCTTGTCCAACCTGTGGTTCGTGTGAGCACCCTGACCCGGCAGCACAGAAGAAGTCTTCTCCAAGCCTTGAGCAACTCGACGAGGCAAAGAAAAAGTTGACTGACGCATCGATCGCGTTCGGTGCCTTGGAAGAAGGCCTCGCAGGGCTGAAGGCAGCACGGGAGAAGATCACGACAACCCTCACGCTCGAAGAAGCACAAGAAGCACGGGAAGCGTGTGAAGTCGAAGTTGATCGCCTTGATGCCTTGGCCGAGGAAGTGACAACCGCCGAAGAAGAACGTGAGGCTCTTGAGGTTGAGTCCTCAAATGCAGCGACCCAACTTGAAACAGCACGCAGTGCTCGCACTCGCATCGAAGCGGAACTGAAGCTTGAGAAGAAAGCCCTTGAAACTCGAACGAAGGCGTTCGTGAAGGTGCATGGCCCACTCGCTGACTTCCTCTTTGATGGCGAAGCCTTCAATGAGTTTCTCGAAGCAGTCGATGAATTCCTCACTACTTCTGCTGCACAGAGCACAGCGGAGCGAGCAGTCACGCAATCGCAGAACTTGTTCAAAGAACACCTTGCCGTCCATGGCGCCGAATCTGCCAAGGAATTGAGGTCACAGTTACTCGAGTCCGATGACATTGCCCGTGAACGAAGTGCGCTCAGCATTCGGAAAACTGAGCGTGCCCAGGTGCGGAAGGACATTGCGGACTTCGAAGCACTTGGGTCTTCACCAGTGCGTCCAGATTTGGAAGAGGTAAGGACCGCAAGCGAAGAAGCAAAGGACCGCTTCACGGCAATTCTTTCTACTTCGACCTTGCTCAAGAACTGCGGCGACCAGATCACGCAAGAACTTGAAGCGATTGCTGGCAACGAAGACCTGATTGCTCGAACGCTCAAGGAGTACCAAGACACGAACTCGCTGTTTCGGATGTGTGCAGGCCAGACCTCTGGAAGCAATGACATGAAAGTGTCCCTTGAAGACTGGGTCTTGTCGTATTACTTCAAGCAGGTCTTGGCGCAAGCCAATATTCGCTTGAACAAGATGACCGGCGGCAGGTACTCCCTTCAGGTCAACTCGACCGGCGGTGATGCGCGCAGTCGCCATGGACTCGACGTTGAAGTCGATGACATGCACACTGGTCGTGCTCGCAGTGCGAGAACGCTGTCTGGTGGCGAGACCTTCATGTCAGCGCTTGCTCTCGCTCTTGGCTTGGCTGACGTGGTCGCGGGTCGGAACCACGAACTCCAAGCGCTGTTCATTGATGAAGGCTTTGGCTCATTAGATGAAAAGTCGCTCGATCAGGTGTTGACGATTCTCGAGGGTCTCCAAGATGGTGGGCGAGTCGTTGGTGTCATTAGCCACGTTGAAGAACTGAAGCGGATCTTGCCTCAAGGTATTGAAGTCGAAGGCACAGAGAGCGGCTCCAGAGTCACCCTTCACTACCCAGGTGAATGAGCAACTGCGGCTCTCATCGCAGCAAAGCTTCAAGCCAACCGGCCCTAAAGTCTGCAGTTTCGCGGGATACCTGAGGGTCAACAACCTCCAATTCGAATTCTCCTTATTGGAGGTTATAGAATAAACTCCAATAAGGAGATCTGATGTCGAAGCTTGTCAAACGCCACTTTGCCAGTGATCTCTCCGGGAGTGGAATTCCTCGCAGAGACCGAGCGTCGTGCGACTACGACGCGTATGTCCCGGACCATCTCATGGGCCGCCAGTTCATACTCCATGGCGATGTCGCGGCTGACGTGGCCGATGCAGAAGCAGCCATGGTGCGACTCAATGTCGAAGCAACTTCGCTCGTTGATACTGAGGCACTCGCTCGAATTCTCCTTCGGGCCGAAGCGGTTGCTTCATCAAGAATTGAAGGGCTCGAAGTAGGGGCTCGTCGCCTCCTTCATGCCGAAGTTGTTCGAGAAATGCGTCAAGTGGCTTCAGATGTCACCGCAACAGAGGTGCTCAACAACATTGATGCAATGGTTTTCGCTGTCGAAAGTGTGTCGAAAGGCGATCCGATCACCTTGGAGGTTCTCCTTGAAATGCACCGTCGGCTGCTTGCTGGAACTCGACTCGAGCAATTCGGAGGCCAGATCCGACACCAACAAAATTGGATTGGGGGAAGTTCCTACAACCCATGCAGCGCTGAGTTTGTTCCGCCGCCACCCGAACTCGTCGAAGAGTTCCTCGTCGACTTGTGCGCATTTTGTTGCACCGACGATCTTCCCCCAGTCGCTCAAGCGGCAATTGCGCATGCGCAATTTGAGACTATCCACCCGTTTGTTGATGGAAATGGACGAACCGGTCGAGCACTCATCCATCTCATTTTGCGAAGGCGTGGTCTCGCTGAACGGGCGTTGCCTCCAGTGTCCTTGGTGCTTGCGACCTGGGCGGAAAATTATGTCGACGGGTTGATGAAGTTTCGCCACCTCGGGTCGCCAGCGTCACCACAAGCGATTGAGGGTCTGAACACCTGGATTGGTCGTTTTGCCGCTGCGTGTACCAGATCGGTCGAAGATGCAACGAACTATGAACGACGCATTGCTGACCTAGAGGCTGAGTGGAGGGTTCAACTTGGGCCGATTCGGGCGAAGTCGGCCACTGATGAGCTCCTTCGTCTGCTCGGCGGTGCGCCCATTTTGACCATCGACAGTGCTTCAACACTTCTTGGCCGAACTTTCAAACCTTCGGCCTTGGCCATTGAACGTCTCGTCGATGCGGGGATACTTCGGCAAGTGACGGTCGGTCGACGCAACAAAGCCTTTGAAGCCCCTCAGGTCATTGATGCCTTCACCGCACTTGAGCGTCAACTTGCAAGCCCCGAAGGAGACACTCGAATCAGCCAGCCCGCAAGACGGGTTCCACGCCAGAGGTGACTTCAGCAACAGTCAGAAACCGAACGCTTAATTCTTGAGGTGGAACAAGTCGATCGCTCTTTCACGGAAACTTGCAACGAGATTCAAACAGCATCTCGGCAGCTCGCCATCAGGAAAAATCCCACAGCTGAGCATCTCGGTACGCTTTGCCTGTGAGTTCCGTCGTCCTGCCGCAGTCGCTCCCTCAAGCGGTGCGGTTGGAATTTCGGAGAGCCTTCTCTTCGCCTTTTGAGACGCCGAGTGCCATCGTCGTGAACGTGTTCTTGATTGCCCTCGGCTGGTGGCTACTCCCTCATCCACTTAAAGGTTTCCTCTTTGGCTATTTCGGTGCTCATGCATTGCCACTGACGCTGCTCAGTTGGATGGTGTCAGACATCCCCGCCACCAATGTGCTCGGCAGTGATGCAGAACGGATGGTGCTGGCACTTGGGATACGAAGGAACTTACTCAACATGCTTCTCGCCAAGGCACTGGTGCTCTGGTTGTTGACTGCACCGTTGTGCATTGTGCTTGATCTCGCCATCACCGCAGGCGCGAACAACGTTGCCGTGAGTGCGCTGACGACAACCGTCATTGCTCTGGTGCCCTTTGCCACCTTGGGGTTGGCTTCATGGGTCGGAATTTTGCTTCCCTACAAGCCCATGGCTTTTCGGCATCGCCGAAAGCAACTTCGCCAGAACCCAGCGAAGGCATTTCGGTGGCTCTGTGCGATTCTCGCTCCCTATTTCGTTGTGCCCATACTCAACATGGTGTGTCTGGCGCCACTGCACGTGTGGGGGCTTCCTGGCGACAGCCACCGGGTGCTCGGCGATCAGTTCACGTCATTTTGGCTTGTCATGGTGAGTGCGCTCGGGCTGGCACTCATCATGTTGGTCATTGGCTACCTCGGTGCACTGGCGCTCGTGAGCAGAAGAAAGCAAAAACTCGTCCAGTTCTTGACGAGTCCTGATTTCGGTTAGCCGAGCGATCAGCCCTCTAGATAGTTGAGGTCCAAAGTCTTGGGTTCTCAGGCGCTCAGACGTCGCGCTTCTTGACTCAGAATTTCGGCCAGTCCTTTGTCTTCTGATCTGGAGTCTGTTGCATCGTCCATGGACTCAGCCAAGTGACTCGAGCGGACAATGGCGTTGAAGATCCGTTCTTTGCCTCGTTGGCGTTCTTCAATGCGTTCATCAATGGAGTTCGCCGCCAATAGGCGGTGCACATTGACTCGGCGGGTTTGGCCCATGCGGAACGACCGACCAATGGCCTGGGTTTCGGTGCTGGGCTTCCACTGTGGCTCGAGCACAATGACGACTGAGGCCGCTTGGATGTTGAGACCAACGCCGCCAACGTCAATTTGCATCACGAGGACGGCAAAGCCAGGTTTGTTGGAAAAGTCATCAACGACCTGTTGGCGGGCGTTTGTTGGGACACTGCCGTCAATGCGAGTTGCTGCTTGCCCTGCGACCTCCATTGCCACATCGAGCACACTCAAAAACGACGAGAACACGAGGACCTTTCGGCCCTCTTCTTGGTAGTCGTCTAAGAGTTCGCGCAGCCGTAGCATCTTTGACGATTCGCCTCCGGCTCCAATCGTGACGGCACGACGAGCGTCTGCATGGCGCCCTGAAACGAGAGCCATCCGATAGAACGTGATCTCGTCTGGGGTCAAGGCCACGGTCTCGTTTTGGATCATGGCCTCAGGGAGCTCGGTCAGCACGTCAACTTGATTGCGGCGCAAATAGCCAGGCGCCACCGCTCTGCGGAAAGGAACGGGGTTTAAGTGGGCAGTTTCACCATTGCCAAAGATTTTTCCGAGCGTTGCCCCTAAGTCTTCATTGGCCAGCATCATAAGGAAGATGAATTCTGATGCTCGATTTTCTAGTGGCGTTCCCGACATGAGGAGTCGGTAGCGGCTGCGGCGCAGATACTGCTGCGCGGCAATGGTCTGTTTGGCTTCTGGGTTCTTCACCTTGTGGGCTTCGTCAATCACCGTGAGATCAATGGCGACCTGGTCAGAGATGGGGAGGCGACGAAGGGTTTGATAGGAGGTGAGGGCGAGGCCACCTTGGCGCTCCCACAACACCAGTTCTTCTTCTCGGTCTTGGCCATAGAGCATGAAGACTTCGAGGTTGGTCGCCCCTTGCGCTTCTCGTTTCCAGTTCTCGAGAATTGACACCGGGGCGATCACCAAGATGTGAGCATCAGGTTTCTCTGCGGCCAAGTGATGAGCTACGGCGAGAGCTTGCATGGTTTTGCCGAGGCCCATCTCATCGCCGAGGATCGCTCCACCTGAGGCCAAGATGAATCGAGCACCGAAGTGTTGGTAGCGACGGAGATCTCGCTTGAACCCATTGGTGTTGAGCGTGAAGTTTTCGATTGCCTTTTGGATGGCGAGTGGCAACAGTTGCGGGGCCCCAATGGCGAGCCGTGAAGCGGGAACGGCATCAGTGCTTGTCGCAACTGTTGAACCTTCTGGGGTGAGTTGTTCAATGAGAGCGAGGAAGGTTGCACTGTTCGCTCGCCACTCGTCGACGACGTCGTTGGACCTCGCAAAGACCGTGTTGGTCGTTTGCGCAATCTGAGCGACTGCGTTGACGGAGACATCGAGCTTCGATGCGCTATCACCTTGGAGCAGCAGCAACAGCGATGTGGCTGCTGCTTCTGCCGCAGCGCGCTTTGCTTTAGAGAACAGGCTCAGTGCCTTGGTATTGACTTCTACGAGTGCTCCGAGACCTACAACCTGCTTGGCCTGGTCAACTGCAGAGGAGCTCGACCGAGCAGCGCGTAGGCGCTGGAGTCGCATGATGGTTCGAGCGAACTCCCGGTCGTGGTCGTTCCAGACACTTGGGTCGCTGAAGAAGGCAAAATCTTCCGCAGTGGGCTGTGCCACTTTGGCAACGATGGCTCGAATTCGCTGCGCGGTGACGCCACCAATATCAGGAATCCGCTCAAGGACGTTCGAGAACTTCTGTGCATCGAGCAAGGTGACGAGTCCCGCTCGGTGCAGTGCCTCTGACCGAATGCTCTGGCCTGGCGTGTCGACCGAGGCAAGGGTGCTGCGCTGAAGTCGTTCTGCAATGCGCACCGACGGTCGCTCAGCAAGCAGTTGCTGAGCACGATTCAACAGGGCGGTCTCTTCGCGTTCGATCTGTTGGAGGTTTGGTGAGAATTGCCCGATGCAGTGTTCGGCCAACGCTCGAAGTTCTCGCCGTTTCATCACAACTCCTTGTAGCTGTTCACGTGAAACGAAGCGTCGCTGCTACTTCGACACTGCTTGTGGCAGTTGTGCAACGGCCACGTGTTGCTCGTTGTGGTCTTGTTTGAGCAGCGGAGGGCCTCCAGGGAGTACGGACATCGACGTTGTCAACCCTTGTTGCTGGGTGAGTTTGAGCTTGCATTTCGCACCCCTCCAGGAAACCTTCACTCGTGTGACGACGCCAACGTTCAGATCTTTCGGCAATGAACGGAACAACGGCGCGGTGATCTCCACGATCAACTCAGGATGAAGCGCCAAGGTTGCTTTACGGCGTGTCACGCAATTCACGCGAGCGAGCGCAACAGAACCGGTTGGGAATTCCTCTTTTGCTCGCCGAGCGACATCATCATGAATGGGAAAGGGCGAGAATGATCTTTGCCAAGCGTCAGTCTTAAAAAGCCCACGGAGTTCTTGGCCCTGTTGCAAGAGATGATCCGCCGAAATCCCAGGTCGTAGCTCTACGGCCAACATGATGGCTTCTTCTCCCGAGGCCAATTTGACCCGAGCCCGAGTCTTGCTGAGTATCTCTTCAACCCGTGCGCTTCTTTCTTCCCAGTGGCCGCTGATATGCAGGTAGATCGAAGGGTTGCTCATGAGGTTCAGCCGTTGCACCTCGGTGACAAGGTCACCGGTGACTCGAGGCCAATCGTCGAGGAAGTTGCACACCGTTCGAAAGACCTCAATGCCGTTTGGTTGTCTCGGTGCATAGACATGGATGGCCCCTTCACGCGGTGAATGTCGCTTGTTCGAAATTCGTTTTGCATAGTGCGGGAACATACTTTTTGCGAGGAGGTAGACATCAGCCATGCCGGTGAGTTCTTCTTGAATGAGCTGCGCGTTCACCAGCGGATCGAGTGCGTGGTCGTGGGTAGTAATCACCACGATTGGCTCGCAACGCTCATGGTTGAGGATGCGATGAACCAGGCGTTTTAACTGATTTGGTTCTTCAATTGGATACATCAGCGTTTTCACTCTCTTTGGACTGAAGTCAAGCATTCCATAGTGTTCTGACATTCCACCTTGCCGTCATGAATGCGTCAGACAAAATCCCTTTTCATCATCGATGAAGTGAAGGTGTTTCTGCTGCTATCGAAAAATGTCGCTCTCGACGGCGAGAGTTTTTCTTGAAATCTTTTGCGGGTCCCTGCTGTCGTTCAACGCTGTTGCCTAGGCTGCAATGACGAGTCATCTTGAAACGAGAGGAGTACCTGATGTCCGAGCGTTCATACCCGGCATGTCTTCGCGAGCTCTATGAGAGCGAAATTCTCGGCGAGCGGGTGTTCCAACTCTTAGTCGATCATGCGCGATCCCCTCGAGAGGCCTACCACTTGGGATCGCTGCTGCAACTCGAAACCGAAACCAAGGCGAGGCTTCGACCTCTCCTTGCTCACTATGGCATTGCCATGGCTGAAGCCATGGATCTTTCTGCCTTCGACCAGATTGCCGAGTTGTTTAACGCAGTGACCTGGGAAGAGTTCATGGCTGCCAATGTCGCAACTGTTGAGGAGTTCATTGGCACGTTCGAAGCAATTGTTGCCCTTGGTCCAGACAGCGACCGCGACATTCTTCAGTCAATGGTGACCCACGAACGCGCCATTCTGCGGTGGTTGAAAATGGAACAAGCTGGAGACCGACTCGGCTCACTTGATGACGTTGTCGCGCAACTGGTCTTTCCACTTGCTCCAGTTGCCTAATTGACGAGTGGCGTGACGTACTCGGTCGAATCGTGGTCGCTGTCAACGAGGTATTTAACTGCGCCACCTTGAGTGGGTTCGCACGTGGCAACCGAAGCGTTTCGTCAACGCCCCAAAGCAGTGCACACCCAAGGCCATGATGTCGCTGTGCCCAAAGCTTCGGCCCTCTTAGACCAGTGAAACCTGGGTGGCTTTCGCCCGAAATGATTTCTTAAGATCGCGGCGAAGTTTCTTGTTGTAGAGCGTCTCTGTCAGGTGGAGCAACGTTCGAACAAGTGGACTGAGCTGCGTTGGTGCGCCTTCAGGGAGGTAGTCAAAGCGGGCCATGAGATCTCGGCACAACATGGTGACGAGTTTTGCCTGCACTGCATTGAGCTTTGGGCGTGCAACCGATCCATCGCCGAAATTCTTCGGCTCAATGGGGCCAACGTCTCCATGGAGACGT
>CANFJV010000061.1 GCA_947447225.1 Acidimicrobiaceae bacterium | reverse complement strand
GCTCAGGACTGCACGATGGCGGTCACGACGATCCGCTACCGTCACCTGGATTGGCGTGGTGGGAAACCCGCTTGATGGTCGCATTGAAGTCCGTCGGTGGCGTGGCATGCGTTGGCGTGACGTAGTCGTTGTAGCCCTCATCGCCGGGTAACAAGATGCGAACCCCTTCGCCGGTCACCGTGATTCTCGGCATGATGGCTGGCACCGATTCGGCGTGGGCCGCGGCATCAAGGAGCGCATCGACGGTTGAGAATCGTGAAATGGCCTGCAAGTTCTTGATGGTCGGGAAGATCAACTCGATCTCATTTCGTTGATGGGCAAGCAGTGCCTCCGTTGGTGCGATCCACACATCAGCAATCACCTCACCAGCATCATGAGCGGGGACTTGACCCTCTGGGGCGCGAGCAACGAAGAAGCGAGTGTCATAGCGACGAGGGGCACCTTCTGGTGTGATCCAGTGGGCAAAGTACGCCACGTCTTGGACGGCCAAGTGGAGATCTTCAGCTTCGGCAATCTCAACAAAGGTGCACTCGCGGTTATTCAGTCGGTGACGGTGAGCAGCAAATCGCTCGGCCGTTTCTTCATCGTCCAAGCGAAGCATGGTGCCGGCCGGATCAGTCGCGAGCAAAATGCCTGCTTCTTCAAAGCACTCACGAAGGACGGCGATGAAATACGCAAGACCACCTTGTTCAATGCCGAGAATCTCTGAAGCGTTTGCGTCAGTGCGGCCACCACTTCGAGCCTCCACTGCTCGGGTGGAATCAGCCGGGTCAACTGCTCCACCGGGAAAGACATAGGCACCACCAACAAAGTCGGAGTTGAGGTTGCGCTGCACCATGAGGACCTCAATGCCGGTGCCCGCGTCGTTGTCTCGCACCAACATGACGGTTGCGGCTGGTCGAAGTACGACTTGGTCGGCGGGCACGTTCGGTGGAGTTTCAGCCATCCCTCCAACCTACCGGGCGACTCTTCAAGGCGCCTGACGTAAGGTAAAGAAGCGCTCCGGCGCGCCTTATGACCACGCAAATCTCGTCAGACGTCACGGTGCCGACCTTCCAGCCACGTCGGCCATGGCCGACCCTGCTTGCTTGGCTTGCCACCACCATCGTGGTTGCGTTGATTTGCACCTTGGTCGTGGTGAAGATTGTCCGACCAGAACGCACTGGCGGTGTCGATCCGGTAACTCCTGTCAGCGACGCGGTCGCTCTCAAGTTGGCAACAGTGCCGAGGGAAGCGTTTGCCGCAGCCAAGGCAACACCGGTTGGAATGGTTGACGTACTGCACCCACGGCGAGGACCGCTGCTTACGGGGGTTTCGCCCAATGGCGTTCGTCTGCCACTTGTGGTCTTTGTCGGAACAGAGTCGTCAATGACCTCTGCGGCGGAACGCTGGGCACTCATTGTGGCGATGAGTCGCTTTGGTCGATTTACAAAGCTTGGCGTCGTAACCTCCTCGGCAACGGCCTGGCCACCAAGTCTTGAATCGTTTACCTTCCGTGGAGCTCGCTATCGCTCGGCCTATCTCTCATTTGCCGGCTATGAGTTGACCGCAGAGCATCCTGACGCCCTTGGCAATTACCCACCAACGGCGACGCTCCCAACCGAGATTGCCAACCTGGTGAGAACCAATGACACGACGGCCTCGGATCTCGCCGCCGCCCCGCCTGGAGTGCCGGCGGTTCCGGCCTATCCCTTTGTTGATCTTGGCGGCCGCTCGGTGCTCGTTGGCACGCAGGTGCCGCCGTCTGCGCTCATGGGGATAAGCCGCTATGACATGGCCAATATCTTGTCCGGGCCACCGAGGTTTAAATCGCTGAGTGTCCTGACTGCGGCAAACGAACTTGTCGTGCAACTGTGTCAGTTAACCCATGGCAAACCCACCAACGTCTGTTCCTAAGGAGAGTTGATGTCAGCGTCCGTTCCATTGAGTGAGCGCTATCCCGTTGCGCGTTGGGTCGTCATGTCGACCTTCGTCTTGTCCCTCATTGGCCTGGCGATTTCGATCTATTTGACCGTGCTGCACTATGACAAGTCCATCACCGACTTTTGCCCAAATACGGGCGTCATTAACTGTGGTCTCGTGACGAGTGGACCGTATTCGTCGGCGTTCGGACTGCCCTTTGCCGTCTACGGATTGGCTTATTTCGTTGGTATGGCAGTGCTGTGCTCACCGTGGGTGTGGGCACTTGCGCAACTACGCGTGCATCAGATTCGTCTCTTGGCGTCAGCGACTGGCATTGCGATGATTTTTTATCTCATCTACATCGAGTTCGCGATTAAGCATCACATCTGTCTTTGGTGCACGGGCGTGCACGTCACGACCTTTGTCATCTTCGCGATCCTCATCACCAATCGGGTGACGCCAAGTGACGAGCTTGACGAAACCAATCAACCCGGTCCAAGCAGCGAGCGTGGAAAAAGTTCGCTCAGCGCAAACGAAGACGCCGCGTCGTGAGGTTCTTGCGCTCGAGTTCGTTGAGACCCCCCCAGATCCCATACGTCTCGTTGATCGCAATCGCGTAATCGAGGCAGTCGACCTTCACCGGGCAGTCGTTGCAAATCGACTTTGCATCGGCTTCACGGTTTGCCTTTTCCTCACGGCGCTCCGTCGTGTTCGGCGGATAAAACAAGTCAGCGTGCGGTCCCTTGCATGCCGCCAAGCGCTGCCACTCTTCTGCATAACTGTGCATAGCCACCCCCCAGTGGTTTGAATAACAATGTCAACCTAGAGGTCGCGAGTCCTACTCACAAGTGACACTTTTGTCATCGTTTGCGAAGTGGCAGTTCGGATGACCAGCCGTGCCGGAGTAGCGACCAGAGTCGCCTTGTAGGCTGAAATCCAATGGACGTCATCGACTTTTGTCAACAAAGCCGAGTCGTCATCGTTGTTGGAAAAGGCGGCGTTGGCAAGACCACCGTTGCCACCACGCTGAGCCTCGTTGCGGCGAGAGCAGGCCTCAAGGTGCTGGTCGTTGAATTAGATGGCAAGCCCAATGTGGCCGAACGACTCGGTAGTGATGGTGTCCTCACCTATGAACCACAGCAACTATGGGGCGATGCGACCTCTGGTGGTTCGGTCTTTGCTCGACGCTTGACCGCCCATGATGCCCTGACGGACTATTTGTCAGACCGGGGACTCGCCCGCATTTTGAAGCGCCTTCGCTCCTCGGGTCTGCTCGACATGGTTGCCACCGCAATTCCTGGACTTGCAGAAGTCCTGATCATGGGAAAGATCAAGAGTCTCGAATCATCAAAGGTCTTTGATCTCATCGTCGTTGACGCTCCAGCAACAGGACATGCCCGGACGCTGTTGACCTCGGCCAAAGGCGTCATTGAGGCCGCTCGGTCGGGACCGGTGCGCACGCAAGCCGAAGAAGTTGTCGAACTCCTCACTGATGCCAAGCGCTGTCAGGTCATGCTGGTCTGCTTGCCAGAAGAGTTGCCGGTAACGGAGTTGATTGGCGCGGCGTTTGCGGTTGAAGACGAAGCAGAAGTGACCTTGGCGCCACTCGTGGTAAACGCCATGTTGACCGTGCCGGCAACGCTTGAACGCTCAGCCACCGAGACGCTGGCTGAAGCGGGCGTCGAGGTTGAAGCTGGCCTTGTTGCTCGCCTTGAAGCTGCACGAGTGTTTTCGACCACCCGGGCGAACTTGGCCGAAGCCCAACGCAGTCGTCTCGCTGACGAGTTGCCCCTGCCGCAACTGTGTCTGCCGGCACTACCTGCGAGCGTGACTGGCCTTGCAGCAACTGAGCGGTTGGCGGTTGCCCTCGAGCAGGCGATTGCAGCAATGGAAGTGGACAATGTCGAACTGTCTTGAGGCCATTTCGGGCGCAGACGTCATCATCTGCTGTGGGCCTGGCGGGGTCGGCAAGACCACGGTTTCGGCATCGCTGGCGATTGCCTTGGCCGAAGAAGGAAAGCGCGTCTGTGTCATGACGGTGGACCCAGCGCGTCGCTTGGCCGACGTGCTCGGGATTAGCACCATTAGCAATGAACCATCGATTGTCACTGCCATTACGCCCGGCGTGCTGTCGGCCATGATGCTCGACACGGCGTCAACCTTTGATCGATTAATTGATCGCTATGCCCCGACCCTTGAGCAAGCAGAAACGATTCGCGCAACTCGGATCTATCAGGCCATGGTGAGTTCGCTCGGCGGCACCCAGGAATACATGGCCATGGAAAAGCTCTATGAACTCTCAACCAGCGGCAACTATGACGTGATTGTTGTCGACACACCGCCGACGCGAAATGCGCTCGAGTTGTTGGACGCCCCGCAACGTATTACGCAGTTGTTTGAGAACCGCCTCTTTCGAGCCCTCTTGATGCCGACCAAGGCCTATTTGCGCGCCTTTGGTCTCGCCACACAAGCAATGTTGAAAGCCGTGTCCTCTGCCGCTGGAGCAGAACTCGTGGCGGACGCCGTGGCGTTCTTGCAGGCCTTTGCTGGAATGGAAGAGGGTTTCGTCGAGCGGTCCAATGCCATGCGGGCATTGCTTCGAGCAGACACCACTCGCTACATCGTGGTCACCGCACCGCGAACCGACGCAGTAGCAGAAGCACTCTTTTTCGCCGAGCAATTGCGAACAACAGGACCGGCAGTTGCCGCAGTCATTGTGAATCGCCGGACCCCGGATTTTGGTGAGGTCCGAGCCCTCGAGCGCAAGCACAAGACCGGGGCAGTTGCCGACCTTGTGGCTAACCTCGAGCGGCTTCAGGCGGACCACGAAGCAGAAGCCGAACTTGTTGCTGGTCTTGTTGCCAGCGCCGGTGCACCAACGGTCGTCGAGTTGCCCCTTGTGGCCGACGACAGCCATGACTTGGCGGGGCTTCGAGCCATGGCGCAAGGCCTGCGCGGTGTGCCACCAAGACGACCACGGCGCCGCGAGTAGGATTGGGCTGTGCCTGTCATCATCCTTGCTAGCGACAGTGCGGCCCTTCGCCGTGAAGTAACTGCCACCATTGCCCGTCCGGACTTTGAGATCATTGAAGTTTCGAGTGGTCCTGCTGCGGTTGCTGCCGCAAAGGCCCACGAGGCTGAACTCGTGATCTCGGACCTGCAGATGTCGAACATGGGTGGCATGGCCGTCACGCTCGAGCTGCGCCTCGAAGCGTCGTATGACCAAATGCTGGCCACGCCAGTGTTGTTGTTGCTTGACCGCCGAGCCGACGTGCTGTTGGCCAAACGTTCCGGCGCAGAAGGCTTTGTGATTAAGCCACTCGACCCACTTCGACTTCGTCGTGCGGTTGATGCGTTGCTTGACGGAGGAACCTACGAGGACACCTCGTTTCAGCCTTCGCCCGTCCTTGTCGCCGAGTCCCTGAAGGGCGCGTGAGCGACCAAGCACCGTTACGAAATGACGAAAAGGCTAGTCGGTTCTTTCGTCGTCGTAACGCTGTGGAGTCTGAAGCGATTGATCTCACCCCTGGTGGCGAACAAGAACGCTTGATTCTCAATCAATTGACCGAACTTCGCACCACTGAAGTTCGTGAAGTCATGACCCCTCGACTCGAAGTCGTGGCATTGTCGATTCCAGTTGAAGCAGATGCGGTGGCGAAAGCGGTGCGTGAGACCGGCCACAGTTGCTTTCCGGTCATTGTCGATGATGAACTCGATGATCTTGTTGGTGTGCTCTATGTCACCGACATGTTCCGCTCGACTCGTGGCAATGCGAAAGCCCAGCCAACGAGCATCGAGATCTCAAAGCGCGTCCGTGACGCGCACCTGATTCCTGAATCATTGACGGTCTTAGAAGCCTTGGCGGACCTTCGTCGGGCTCGTCGGGCCTTTGCAGTCGTTGTTGATGAATTTGGTGGCGTGGCTGGCGTGTTGACGGTTAAAGATCTCCTTGAGCCGCTCGTTGGCGACTTAACGGATGAATTCGATGCCGAAGAAGAGCCCGATGTACTGCGAGTCGATCGGTTGCGGTGGCTCGTTGATGGACGGGCGAACTTGGACGTCGTTCGCTCCATTGGTCTCGAGATTCCAGACGGCGACTACGTGACCTTTGGCGGGTTCTTATTGACGCAATTTGGCGCCATTCCAGAAGAACAGGCGACGCTCGAGCTTGAAGGTTGCTCCATCAAGGTGTCAGAGATGGACCGACGTCGAATCTCGAAAGTCTTGGTGAAAAAGCACGAAGACACCGTCGACGACGACACGCTTCCAAGCGAGTAGTGCCTAGGAAGGCGAAACACCTCGTCGGCTAGGATTGAAGGTGCTGCCGGGCTTGCTCGGCAACGGGCTGTAGCGCAGCTTGGTAGCGCGCCTCGTTCGGGACGAGGAGGTCCCGGGTTCAAATCCCGGCAGCCCGACCACGCTTGTGTGTAAGCCCCAACAAGGGTCTTAGAAGTCAGTGGAAGTGGTCAGCCCAACAGTTGTGTTGCTACGGCAACACCTGAGGTGGCCGCCCGATGAACGCCGCTTTGGGCCAAATCGCCAAAGCCATCCCCCGCAACGTAAATCTCTGCAGCGTCATCGACTCGAAGAAATTGGTGTGGAGAGGTGTGCTTCGCGTTGGCGTATCGCCAGCGTTTTGTATCAGAGTGCTCCACCCTGGCACTTTCGAACATTCGGGCAAACTCTTGCAAGAGAAGCGCCCTCGTGTTTTGTGCATCGTCTTCCCACACCGCTTCACTCCACGCAGTGTCGGCCCGCAATGCAAACGCCGCCCGATTGGTCGCCTTTGCGTAGGTTTGTTGGTGGACAGTGAGAAAACCTGAGGTCGACGCTTCGACGCCACTTGGAAGATGCGCATCCACCAAGAGCAGAATCTCCTTCGTGTGCGCAATTTCGGCCAATTCGTCCGGCAGCGAAAGCCCACTTAGCGTGACAATCTGGGCGCTTTGGGCTGGAGGGCAGGTCAAGATCACGTGGCGGCCGAGAACGGCCGTGCCAGAGACCTCAGTTGTCACCACAACTGCGGAGCCTTGACGCTTGAGGTTGGTGACAAATCCTTGCCTCCAGTCGAAATCATTTGACCACTGAGTACACAGCGCAGCTGCGGTTGGGTGGGAGTTGCCCTCTTCGTCAGTTTCCGCCGACAGACCAAGCGAGGCAGCAAGTTCAGGCTTGCAAGAAAGCTCGTGCACTCCGCCACGATCGCGGCCATGGCAAGGGACGCCTACCTCGAGCAGTTGGTCACCGATTTTGCCACTCGCCACACGTCCACCGAGGCGTTTGGCCTTGTCGAGAAGAAGAACACGCTTTCCCTCTTGGCGGAGTCGGCCCGCGGCACTCAGACCGCTGATGCCTCCTCCAACCACAATGACGTCAAAGGTGTCCATGGCAAAAGCGTAAAGCGAGTACAGAACTCCTTCGTCGCAAGTGTCGCTTCTTAGGACGTTGCGAGACGGGCAAGAACGCCAATGGCGGCTCGCTCACCCGAAGCCATTGCTCCTTGAATGGATGCTGTTGCCCGGTGATCTCCGGCCAAGTACACCCCTTCGATTTGCAGTGGTGGTCGAAGGTTCAGTGGCACGCCCATGGCGGGAAGTGCATTGGCAATCGTGGAAATGGCGACAAGTTCAACCTCGTTTCGCGCCACTTGTAGTTGTCGAGCTACTGCTTCAGCAACGGCTTGCTCTGAGGCTGAATCAGCGAAGATGCCGGGAGCAGAAGAAGCAATGAGGCCTCTGCCTTTCGGGGCATACGGGGCGATTGCCGACATCGCCGCACTATTGGTGATCGGGTTGTCATCTAGGTCGAGGACCAAAAGATCGCGGTCAACTGAGGTGCTGATGGCATGCCACCAGGTCGTTACTTGGTTATTTTGGGCGGTCGCGACACCAGTCAGTCCAGCTGCGCCAGCGGCATCGGTCGCTACCACCACTGCTCGAGCCCGATGGCTTGCGTTGAGTGAGATCACCGAGGTGGCAGAAACGGCACGCACCGGAGTGTTCAGCTCAATGGTTGCCTCATGGAGGTTCTCGGCCAACAACGCGGGAAGTGCGGCCATGCCTGCAGCGGGAACCGAAGCGTTTCCTTTCAGCAGTGACCGCAGCACAAGGCCAGTGAAACTCGATGACGACCGAAGTGTTGGATCAAGGGTGACACCAGCTAAAAACGGCTGGAGGAGATCATCAATGAGCGGGCCGTCAAGGCCAAGGCGCTGGAACCAGGCCAAGGTCGAACGTTCTGGTTGGGGGAGCCGTGGTGTTTTCCCTGTGGCCAAGGTGAGCAGCGCCCGACCAAGCCTTACCTGTTGGAGCCGTGATCCGGGGAGATTGCGAATCGTCGCCAGGGTGTGTTTTGGTGAGCGACGAGGATCAGCGAGGACACGGTCCTTGCCATCTTTTCGCAGCAGTACACCAGGCCGAAAACTTCGGAGGTCAAGGCGGTCGAGATCGACCGCTCGAGCAAGAGCCGGATAGGCAGGATTGAGAAGTTGAAACCCACGATCAATGGTGAACCCATCAATGACATCGGTCGCAACTCGACCACCAATGCGGTCGCTTGCCTCAAGGATGCAGACGTTCAGACCTGCATCGACTAACAGGCCAGCACAACGAAGTCCGGCTAAGCCAGCTCCAACGACGACGACATCATGATCCACGTGGCGAGGTAGAGCGACGACGTCGCTTGACAACTAGGCCAGGCAGGTGGCGGAGTTGGCGGCCTCGCGCTCGTCGAGGAAGCCCCACCATGCTGAAGCCGAAGCCTCTGCACCAGCGAATGCTTCTTCGAGTTCAGCGTCGCTCAGTGAAGCAAGTGCGTCAATGGTCCATGCAGCGTGGTCGGCTTCAAGGGCGACGTGTGCGTCCCAGAAGGTCGTTGCTGTTGCGTCCATGCCATACCAGCTGCGAAGGCCTTCACCTTTGGTGTCGGCAATGGCGGAACCTTGGACTTCGTAGGCGGCCAAGACGCCGAGAGCGAATGCTGGGCTCTTAGCAGCAGCGGTTGCGTAGGTGTCGACGAGAGTGGCCATGGCCGGTGCTGGCGTGGTGGCATCTGCACCAAGTGCGGCAGCAAAACGGTCAAACAGGTCGAGGTGCGAAGCAGGGTTGCCGAGTTCGTCAGCCAAGTTCTGGGCGACGTAGTCCTTGGCCACGCCTTCGCCAAGCGAAGCGTGAATCTCGGTCAACGTGACGGGCAGTTGTGCCTCAATCGCGCGGTATTGACCGGCGTAGGCAACGAGTTCGTCGCGACCCAAGGTGCCAGCTGACCAGCGCTGGTAGAAGGGGTGCTCGAGCAAGCGGCGCTCGGCAAGCAGGTCGTTGAGGCGGGTGGAGACAGTGTCGAAAGTAGCCATATCGATACCCTAGTAAATGTCACGCTTCGTCGTGCGGAATATTGCGAACGACTCAGACCATCAGTTCTCCACCGTTGGTGTCAATGGCTTGACCGGTGATCGCTGCCGACAGGCTTGATGCCAAAAAGACAATGGTTCCCGCTACTTCACGGTCGGAAGGAATCATGCCAAGTGGAACTGGCTCACACAGTTCCTTCAACACTTCTTCTTCACTGATGCCACGGCCTTGCGCAGTCATCTGCAGGTACATGTCAACTGAAGGTCCAGCCATCCAGCCAGGCACCACCGCGTTGACGCGAATGTGGGCCGGTCCAAGTTCGCCGGCGAGCACCTTGGTCGCCGTCAACAGTCCACCTTTGGAAGTGGCGTAGCCACCTTGCAAGATTGGTGGCTTGCGAGCGGCCATGGACGCAATGTTGACAATGGAACCGCCGCCAGCAGCCTTTAAGTGCGGCACAACGGCCTTACACATTTTGAGGGTGCCAAACACATTGGTGGACGTGATCTTTTCCCATTGGTCAATATCGACGTTGTCGAAGGACTGGAAGACATCAAAGCGAAATGCGTTGTTGACAAGGACATCGACGTGGCCGAATGCTTCGGCACCAGCTGCAGCCAATGCATCGCACTGGGCCTGCTCGGTGATGTCGGTGGAGCGGGTGACAACCTTGGCGCCAATGGCGGCTACTTCTTCGGCCACTGCATCGAGGCTTGCTTGCTTGCGAGCACCGAGGACGAGGTCTGCACCGTGGGCGGCCAAGGCAAGCGCAGCTTGGCGGCCGAGACCCGGTCCAATGCCCGAAACAATGGCCACTTTTCCTTCGAGCAAGTTGGAGATGCGCGTCGTTGGTTCGTTTGTCATGATTGCCCCCTCAGGTATCTCGGCTAACGATAGCGAGTTCACCACCACTGCTCAGTAGCCTTGGAGTCCATGGAGCAAACCCCACTTCGTTACGGCATCATCGGCACCGGCATGATGGGCCTCGAGCATCAGCGGAACTTGGCAGCCCTCCCTGGCGCCACCGTCACCGCACTCGCTGATCCTGATGCGGGTTCCCGTGCCCAAGCCCAAGCAGAAATTGGCGGAGCAGATGCCGTCGTCACGGCCAACTACCAAGAAATTCTTGACCCCAAATTGGTGGATGCGATCGTCATTGCCTCACCGAATATGACCCATATTGACGTTGCAATGAAGGTCATCGAAAGTGGACTGCACGTCCTTATTGAAAAGCCGCTGGCAACCACGGTGGCGGACTGCAAGACGCTGTTGGAACTGAAACAACGAGACGGCCAGGTCGTGGCGGTTGGTCTCGAGTATCGCTATATGCCTCCAGTGGCTGAACTCATTCACACCGTCCACGGTGGAAAGCTCGGCGCCACGAAGATGATCTCCATCACCGAACACCGGTTCCCATTCTTGGTGAAGGTCAACAACTGGAACCGGTTCAATGAGAACACAGGCGGCACCCTCGTTGAGAAGTGCTGCCACTTCTTCGACCTCATGGCTTACCTCGCCCAGTCAGAACCAGTCTCGGTGATGGCCTCTGGAGCAATGGATGTGAATCACAAAGACGAGCGCTACGACGGTCGGACCCCTGACATTTTGGACAACGCGTTTGTCATCGTGAACTTTGCCAATGGCATTCGGGCATCGCTTGACCTTTGCATGTTTGCCGAAGGTTCGGTTGATCAAGAAGCACTGTCGGTCGTTGGGGACCTTGGCAAAGCCGAAGCATTTTTACCAAGCTCCACGTTCCGCTTCGGACTACGGCCAGGTTGGCATGCAGGGGTCAAAGAACGAGTGGTCGAAGACACTTCCATTCGCCACGAGGGCTACCACCACGGCGCAAGCTATGTCGAACATGTGCGCTTCGCAGAAGCCATCCGGTCGGGATCCGCCCCAGAAATTGGCCTCCACGATGGCTTGAGGTCAGTGGCCATTGGTGTGGCAGCGCAACGATCCAT
>CANFJV010000060.1 GCA_947447225.1 Acidimicrobiaceae bacterium | reverse complement strand
ACGACGGGGTCCTTCGCCCGAATGGCCTCGAGCAATGGACGAGTCAACAAGAACTCTTCAGAGAAAATGTCCTCTTCAAGCGCATGCCACGAATCTGCCGTAACCGGAGTGCCTTCGCCTTGTTGACCGGCCTGGATTCGAAGCAGTTGCTTCCGGTAGTTCCACTCATACAGTGCCTTTGATTCATCGAGGCCCTCGTAGCACTGAAGGCGAATAAGTCGAGCACCAGTGATCTCAGCAATGGACTTTGCCAGTTGCGTCTTTCCCGTACCAGCGGGTCCTTCAACGAGGACTGGCTTGCGGAGGCGATCGGCCAAATAAGCAACTGAGGAGATGGCGTCATCGGCGAGGTAGTTGACTGCTCCGAGGCGGTCAAGTACATCTTGTGGGCTCTCAAATCGTGGAGTGCTCGACTCGGTGAATCCGAGGTCTCCGTCGCTCGGCTGCGTCACGTTCGTACCTGTCCTTGTCCGGTAATGATCCATTTTGCGGTGGTGAGTTCACGCAGACCCATTGGCCCGCGTGCATGCAACTTCTGCGTGGAGATGCCAATCTCGGCCCCGAGGCCAAGTTGTTCTCCATCAACAAATCGAGTCGAAGCGTTGACCAGCACTGCTGCCGCGTCAACCGAGCGAACGAAATAGTTGGCGAAGTGAACGCTATCGGTGCAGATTGCTTCTGAGTGGCCGGTTGAGTAGGCGGCGATGTGGTCAATTGCCTCATCAATCGAATCAACGACTTTCACCGACAAAATCAGCGCACCGAATTCGGTGGCGTAGTCCTCGTCACTAGCTGGAATGGCTCGCTCAATAATGGCGCATGTCCTCGGGCAGCCACGAAGCTCTACGCCCTTCAACCGCTCCGCCATTCCTGACAAGAAGGCCTCAGCCCGTGAGCTGTGGACGAGCAAGGTCTCGGTGGCATTGCAAACCCCAGGGCGCTGCGTCTTGCCATTTTCTATGAGGTCCAAGGCCATTGCGAGGTTGGCGTTTTCGCAGACATAGAGATGGCAATTACCGTCTCCATCTAAGATGGTCGGGACCGTCGCATGCTCACGCATTGAGGCGATGAGTGCTGGACCACCTCGTGGAATCAGGCAATCGAGATAGCCACTCAGTCCCATGAATCTCGCCGCAGCCTCGTGGCTCGTGTCTTCAACGAGCGCCACGCATGCCTCAGGCAGACCAACTTCAACCGCAACTCGGCGAAGGAGCGACACAATCGCCGCATTGGTGCCCTGGGCGGTGCTTGAACCACGAAGATACGCGCAATTTCCCGACTTAATGCAAAGTCCCGCTGCATCGGAGGTGACATTGGGACGATTTTCGTAGATGATGCCGACGACGCCAAGCGGCACACGAACTCGGCGAACGTCAAGTCCATTTGGGCGGCGCCAGCCATCGACGACTTCACCCAACGGATCTGGCAGTGCGGCAACTTGACGAAGGCCACTTGCCATTGACTGAACCCGAGCTTGCGTCAAGGTCAAACGATCCCGTGCAGCATCGGTCAGCGACGCTCCATGTTGGGCTAAGTCTTCCGCATTGGCAGCGAGGATTTGTGCACCATGTGCTTCAAGTGCCGAAGCGGCTCCAAGAAGGAATGCATCGCGAACAGCGGCACTGGCCATCGCAAGTGCACGTGAGGCCGTCTTGACCGCTTTGGCTTGTTCGAGCAGGTCGGCCATCACACCATCTTACTGTTTGCCTCAGTGGCCTCTACGAGGAGCACGAGGTCGTCACGGTGGATGATTTCACTGCGAGAGGGCGTCTGTCGACCAGCAGCCTTGGCTTCCATGAGTTCTCGAGCTGCCGTTGACGACACCGACGCGAGTCCTCGGGCAAACAGGCCGTTTTCTCCCAGAACAGAAATTGCGTCACCTGCATCGAAGTTCCCCGAGATCTCCGTAACGCCAGCACTGAGCAGCGACCTTCCCTCTTGCAATAATGCTCGCTCGGCGCCCGCATCGACGACGACGGTGCCAACGCTCGTCAGGGCAAAAGCAATCCATAGCTTTCGAGCCGACAAGGTCTTTTCTTTCGCCAAAAACTTCGTGCCAACGGATTTTCCCGCCAGCGCATCGGTCACCACCTGCGCTCGTTCAGCCAAGGCAATCGTGACCGTGACCCCAGAAGCCGTGCCAATGCGAGCAGCAGCAACCTTTGACGCCATACCGCCTGATCCAACCTGTGAACGGGTTCCACCAGCTAAGGCCAACACTTCTTCATCAATCTCTTCAACCACCGAGATCAACGAGGCATCCGCCGCCACACGAGGATCGGCAGTGAAGAGCCCTTGGGTATCAGTGAGCAGCAATAAATGCTCCGCATCGACAAGTTGGGCTACGAGTGCAGCCAAGCGATCATTGTCGCCAAAGCGAATCTCCTCATCGCTCGTCGCGTCGTTCTCATTCACAATTGGCACCACGCCAAAGTCGAGCAGTTGGCGCAAGGTGTGGCGTGCATGGAGATACTGCTGGCGATGGCCGAAATCGAGCGAGCCGAGAAGAACCTGCCCACCAATAAGCCCAAATTCACTCAAACAGCCTTGCCACGCCTCCATCACTCGATGCTGTCCAACCGCAGACGCAGCTTGGAGGGCAACGATCTCTCGAGGACGAGGAGCGCCGTTACCAATGGCAGACCAGCCAAGAGCTACTGCTCCTGAGGTGACCACTACCACTTCAGTGCCCGAGGACTTGAGGGCCGCAATTTCCTCACAAAGTGAAGTCAAGACAGCGACATTTGCCGCACCGTCTCGTGTCGTCACCGATGATGAACCAACTTTGATGACTACCGTGCTCATGTAGACCGCTCTCGCCTCGTCTTTCGACGACTACGTCGCTCGACATCCATTGCCGCATCAATGGCGGCTGAAGAACCTGCTCGATACCAGGTGAATTGGAATTCGCCAATCGTCACCACATCGCCATCTCGCGCACCAGCACGTTGCAACAGACGATCAATGCCAAGTTTTTCCAATCGGCGAACCACTTCATCCATGGCCGCAGGGTTGGACAGGTCAGAAAGTCCAACCGCTCGTTCGGCTTGGCGGCCGACCAGATTCCAACCGCCATGCCCGTCGGCGATTGCTGACGCTTGTTCAGCAACTGGACGATGAACGACGACTTCGTAGTCGGCTTCTTGTGTGGCTTCTATGGCACGCGACTGATCTACAAGGGTAAGGAGTTGTCCAACAAGTGGGTCAAGATTGTGATGCGTTGCTGCAGAAATAGCAAAGGCAATCGGGGCGTCCTCGTAGGCTTCTTCAATGGTGAGGTCACTTTTTGACCCAACAACCAATGAAGGCCGTTCCAATAGTTCAGGCAAATAATCACCGAGTTCTTGACGAAGAATTTCGAGTTGGCGCTCTGGTGGCTCCACCACCTCTTCGCCGAGGTCAAGCAAGAACAACAACACCTTGGCTCGCTCGATGTGGCGCAAGAACTCAAGACCAAGGCCCTTGCCTTCCGCTGCACCCTCAATGAGGCCGGGAATGTCCGCCATAACGAACTCCGACTTATCAGGACCATTCTTGGGCCACCGCACCACTCCAAGGTGGGGCTCGAGCGTCGTGAAGGGGTAGTTCGCAATCTTTGGCTTTGCTGCCGACACCGCAGCAATCAGCGTGGATTTTCCGACGTTTGGAAATCCCACCAGCGCGACGTCAGCCATAAGTTTCAGTTCAAGGTTGCACCAGCGCTCGACGCCGTGCTCGCCTTGTTCGGCAAACGCAGGTGCTCGCCTTGTATTTGATAAGAACTTGGCATTGCCGTGTCCACCTCGGCCGCCGCTTGCGACCAAGAATCGGTCACCGTGGTGCGCTAGGTCAACAAGGAATTCACCTTCAATGGTGGTGACCACGGTGCCAACCGGCAACTTGACGGTGATGGACTTTCCTGACGCTCCGTGGCGCTTTTTCCCCATGCCGTGCTCGCCAGAAGTCGCCGCACGATGCGGGTGATCCCGAAAGCCCAATAGCGAAGCGGTATTGCGGTCGGCTTCAAGCCACACGTCTCCACCGTTGCCACCATCGCCGCCGTCTGGTCCACCTTCAGGAACATGGGCTTCTCGGCGAAACGACACAGAACCTGCACCGCCGTCACCAGCCTTGGCATGAAGCTGCGCTCGATCGACGAAGGTTGACATGGCTCCAGCCTACGAGGGACCTCTATGTCAGGCGAACCACGCCAATTTCGCCGGTCTCGTCCCGAACCGCAATGAACAGTTGTGCGGCGAGTGCATCATCAACCACCACCGCCCCTTGCGCCGTTACGAGTTCACGCACTCCGGAGGAGAACTGCAACATCGCACGTCGTCCTGGAATCGCACCCACGGACTCAAGGCTCGCCATGGAGACTTCGTCGTATTCGAGTGATTCTGAAATACGGAGAATGTGCACGTCTTTTGACGTGTGGAGTTCACTGAGGGCTTGCTCGTCGAAAGGGGCAACCGCTGGCGCTCCGGGGATGGGATTGCCGTGCGGACACGTCGTTGGATTGCCGAGCAAGGCGATAAGTTTTTCTTCCACCGCGTCAGAAATCACATGTTCCCAGCGACCCGCTTCAATGTGCGCCTTGTGCCACTCAAGGCCAATGACATCAACAAGGAGACGTTCGGCCAATCGGTGCCGACGAATCACGGTTTCTGCCAATCGCACGCCATCGCTCGTGAGCGAGATTGATCGGCCATTTCGAAGCAGTAAGCCATCTACTTCCATTCGGTCAAGCATTTCGCTGACCGAAGGAGCCGAGCGGTCGAGACGCTCAGCCAACCGAGCCGCAATCACCGACGTGCCTTCTTCGCTCAACGTGAAAATCGCCTCGACGTACTCTTCAACTGGGGTGTGGTAGCCAGCCTCGCTCATGCGAAAAGTTCCGAAAGCGCTTCAGTGAACACCTCGGTGTGGCGATCAACATCCGCGTCGGTGGTGTCGGGACACATGAGCGCCATGTTATGAAACGGCGTGATCAAAATGCCGCGATTGGCCAGATAAAGGTGGAAGTAGGTGTCGAGGTCTTCATCTTCGGCTTGGTGCGCCGCCCCACCAGACGTTGGGCTCGGCCGGGTGAAGCGATATTCAGCTCGAGCACCAAGTTGGGTCACAGAAAACGGAGCACCAAAGCGAACAAATGCCGCTTCAACCTCTTCAGTGAACCTCGTCGCGAGCGCAATCATTCGAGCAAAGGCAGCCTCGGTCAGCACCTCACCAAGGGTTGCGGCCATGGCATCGAGTGAGAGGGCGTATCCCGCCAACGTGCCGCCCACTCCACCGACGTCAACAATGTCGGCTCCGCTTTTCGCAATTTCAGCGATGCGGGTGGCGAGGGCTTCGGTCACGCCATAGGCACCACAAGGTATTCCTCCGCCAATGGCTTTTCCTATGACGACGAGGTCTGGGTTCAAGCCATAGTGGCGCACCGCTCCCCCATAGCCAAGAGAGAACGTATGGGTCTCATCAACGAGCAGCAAGGTGCCAGTTTCCTTGCATGCTGCTTGGACGGTGGCCAAAAAGTCCGCCGTCGGCAACACAATGCCAATGTTGGTCAGCGCTGGTTCAAGCAACACCACCGCCACATCTCGTGGCGCAAGCGCGGCTCTGAGCGCATCGCCGTCATTGAACTCCACCACCTTTGAGGTCGTGGTTGGATCGACGGCTGGTCCAACATTTCCCGGTCGGGAAATCGCATTGCCTTCGTCGTCTAATGCCACAAAGGTTTCATCGACCGATCCGTGGTAGCTGTAGTTGAAGACCAGGACCTTGCTGCGGCCCGTTACTTGGCGGGCCAAGCGACATGAGAAGCGGTTGGCGTCAGTTGCCGACAAGGTAAAGGACCATTGGTCAACCAAAAAACGAGTGGCCAAATTCTCCGCCACAAATTCCGCCTTGGCAGTGGTCAACATGGTGGTGATCCCACCTGAGACTTCGAGGCGCTCTCGAACCGCGGCGATCGTCGCGAGTGGTGAATGTCCCGCCATCGCACCGGTATCGCCAAGAGCAAAATCCACATAGGAATTGCCATCAACATCAGTGATGGTGCAACCCCGCGCCGTAGCGAGCGCAAGAGGGAAACCACCCGCCCACTTATTCATCCACGTCATGGGGACGCGTCCAAGAAGGTGATCCGCTCGGTCGGAAATCTGCTTTGACCCAGGGTGGAGCTCGACGTAGCGCGAAGACTCTTTCGCAATAAGTGCGGTGAGTCGAACTCGGTCGACAGTCGCCATCGAAAACTCCTTTAGCCGTTTGCTCGTCAATCCTACCGAGCCTCAAAGAAATCGCTTCGGAATGAGAAAAACGAAAATTGTGCGGAAATCCCCCATTTGGTGTGAAAACGCGGTAACAATGGCAACGGTAACGGCGGGTCCTTCGGCCCCCATGAACAAGGAGAGTCCAGATCGTGAACAAGAGCGAGCTGATTAGCGCCATCGCAGCAAAGACCGAGTCAACCCAAAAGGATGCAGGCGACTTCCTCGCAGCGTTCGAGGAGATCGTTGTCGCAAACGTCGCCAAGGGCGAGAAGATTGCCTTGAGCGGCTTCGTGTCGTTCGAGCGTGTCGAGCGCAAGGCTCGCACTGCCCGCAACCCACAGACCGGTGCAGAGATCAAGGTCCCAGCTTCAAAGGCCCCAAAGGTCGCCGCTGGCGCCAAGTTCAAGGCTGCGGTCAAGGCTGCCAAGAAGTAATTCCCGCCCTTTTGGGCACCACAGTTTGGCAACGGCCCCCTGCGAATGCAGGGGGCTTTTGCGTTGGCGATCTTCATGTCCAAACGAGGACGTCCCACAAAGATGCACAATGCCCCCGGCCATAGGCCGGGGGCATTGCAACACTGTGGTGAATTGCTTAGGCGTTCAGCGGAAGCACATCCACGAGACGACGACCATTGCGTTGTCCGAACTTGACGGACCCAGGCGACAGGGCAAACAAGGTGTCGTCCTTGCCGATGCCGACATTCAATCCTGGGTGAAACTTCGTTCCACGCTGACGAACAATGATGGATCCGGTCTGGACGGTCGTACCGTCGAAAACTTTCACGCCAAGTCGTTGCGCATTTGAATCGCGACCGTTCCGAGTTGAACCGCCACCCTTAGTCTTTGACATTGTGCCCCCTTAACCGGCGACGATCGAGGTGATCTCGATCGTGGAGTAGTGCTGACGGTGTCCCCAACGCCGAGACTGATTCGTCTTGTTCTTGTAGGTCATGGCGTTGATCTTCTTACCCTTTTCCTCGCCAATCACCCGTGCGGTGACGGTTGACTTGGCCAGATCAGCTGGCGTAGCGAGAACGCGGTCGCCATCAACGATGAGGACCGGTTGGAGTGAGACTTCAGTTCCCTCGGCAACGCCGAGAAGTTCGACACGCAGTTGCTGGCCCTCGGCCACGCGCTCCTGCTTGCCTCCAGATGCGATGACGGCGTACATAGTTCTTCCCTTGTGTTGAAAGGTGCGCCCGAAGCGCAGCCCTGACAGTGTAGTCGGTTTCTCAGCCCTTAGAGTGCGTCTTGGTCGACAAGAAATCCTCGACCCTCGCACACGGTGCAACTTGTCGTCAGCGACTCAATGAGGCCCTCAGACACGCGCTTTCTGGTCATTTCTACGAGACCGAGCTCGGAGATATCAAAGACCTGCGTCCGGGTCTTTTCACGACCCAACGCGGCACGAAGTGCTGCGGCCACCTTTTCGCGATTGTCCTTGGTCTCCATGTCGATGAAGTCAATGACAATGATTCCGCCGATGTCGCGCAAACGCAATTGCCGTGCGACCTCTTCGGCTGCTTCCAAGTTGTTCCGGTAAACGGTTTCTTCCAAGTTGGTCTTGCCGACGTTTTTCCCCGTATTTACGTCAATAACGGTGAGTGCTTCGGTGCGCTCAATGATGAGTGAGCCTCCCGAGGGCAACCAGACCTTTCGATCGAGCGCCTTGTGTAGTTGTTCATGCACGAAGTACCGCTCGAACAACGGAAGCGTTTCCACGCTGGTGTCGTAAAACTCAACTCGATCAGCCAGTTCAGGATTGACCGCGGCGACATAGTCTCGAACTTGGTTGTAGACCTCCAAGTCATCAATGAGCACGCCTCGATAGTCGTCATTTAACTCTTCACGAAGCATTTTGAGTGCCATGTCGGGCTCTCGGTACACAAGACCGGGCTGATTGGACCGCTTTGCTTCAGCATCAATTGCTTCCCAGCGCTCGACCAGCGAAGCAATGTCACGACGAAGATCTTCTTCGGAGACGCCTTCGGCCGCCGTCCGCACAATGATGCCGTGCTCTGCGGGCTTGACCGAATCAATGATCTTGCGAAGCCGACGGCGCTCATTGTCACCAAGGCGCTTCGAGATGCCAGCCGCGCTTGAGTTTGGTACGAGCACAGCAAAGCGGCCAGGAAGCGAGACTTCCTGAGTAAGTCGAGCACCCTTTGCGCCAATTGGGTTTTTCGTCACTTGGCACAGCAGCATCTGTCCGGCCTTCAGCATCTCTTCAATCCGAGGCTGTGCTGCGGGTTCGGCTTCATCGGTTTCGTCGCCTAAGTGCACATCGCCGCGGTACAACACCGCGTTCTTTGGGATTCCGATGTCGACGAAGGCCGCTTCCATACCGGGAAGCACATTTTGTACGCGACCTCGGTAGATATTGCCGTCGATCTGGTTCGTTGCGTCCGCCGGTCGAGCTACGAAATGCTCTACCAAGCTTCGGCCTTCAAGCATGGCGATATGGGTGGCATTCGGTTGGACATGCACACACATGAGATAACGACCGGTGGAACGGCCTTGCTTGGATCGCCCACCACGTCGCCGATTTCGACTTCGCTTGGCCGACGACTCTCCATCGTCAGTGGACCTCGGCTCAACGGTGGCTTCGACCACGTTCGGGACGATTGGTTTCTCTGCCTTTGGTTGCCGCTGTCGCTGCTGGGGCTTTTTCCGCTCCGCCGGTCGCTCCGTACTCGCCGGTGCGTCACTGGTCACCGGAGCTGGACGCGTGTCGCCGATTTGGGCAGGCGCTGGTCGCGTATCTCCAATACGGGGGCGAGCATCACTTTCAGGTGCCTCGGAAACTGGCGAGATGTCAACAATTGGTTCAGCGGCAGCCGCCTCGGGCAGTTCGCTTTCTGGTGATTCGTTCGTGGCCACGGTTTCGGGCCCTCCTCGTGCGTAGTGGTTGCGCCTGCATCGTGGCGACGTTTTGTCGCGCAACAGGGTGGCCAGTGCATAACTGACCGAAGTAGACGGCAACTGATGAAGATGGAGCAGCGTGGAGCCAACTTGGCCTATCTGCATCCAAAAATGGACGCTTGAGATTGCCGGTGGGGTCGATCTCAAGATGTAACTCGACTGCGGGTAGTGCAAAAATCCACGATCTATTGCCGAAGCAGGATCGCAGCGATGAGGTCATGTGGGGCTGGGCGTGCTCGCGGCGTCGACGAACGTGGGGGCTTGTTGCCTTCACACGTAGGTACTGTTCGCCAGTCACGAGCGGTTCCTCCACTTCCTTAACTGCCATGCTACCCGCTTGGCCTCGACTACGGGAGACCAAAAGAGCAGCAATCAGGGAATGGCTGTGGCAACACGTGTCGTGGTGGCCACAGATTGGCCAGTGGCTGCTTTGCTCAAATCAACTGGTGAAACCGGGTGTTTGGCCAGGTAATTAAAGACTTTTGCCACAATTGGGCCTGCAGCCGATGCTCCATAACCACCCTGGTCAATGACTGCCAACACGACGTAACGAGGCTGCTGAGCAGGGGCAAAGCCCACAAACCATGAGTTGGGCTCTTGCCCAGCTTGATTTGATGCCGTTCCGGTCTTCCCGGCCACCACAAATTTGGTTCGGTCATAGGTCGAATAAGACCGAAATGTGTCATATGCCGTACCTGACGGGTCATTGACCACGCCAATCAGGCCTTGCAAGATTGGATTTCGAATCTGTGGCGGAAGCGGTACGGCTCCAAGGCCTCGCGGTGCATAGCGCTGGAGCACGGTGCCATCTGGGTTAACGACGCCTGCAGCTACCTCAGGCTGATAGCGGGTGCCACCGTTGGCAAACGTGGCAAAGGCATTTGCCATACCAATAGGCGTGACTTGCGTGCCACCTTGACCGAAAGCCATCTCCAAGTTGTCACCCGTATACCACTGTGGGTTTGGGAACGCCTTGGGATACGCGTCGTGAAGGCGCTTTCTGATGCTTGGGCTATCCACCCCGCTCGAGGATTCATTGGGCATATCAATGCCGGTCTGCGAGGTCAAACCATAACTTGAGGCCATTTGCTGAATGGGTTCAGGTCCATACTTCGCCTGTGCATTCCAGAACAAATAGCCAAGGTTGTAGAAGTAGACGTCGGAAGATCTGGTCATGGCAAGGGCCATGTTGACCGAACCTGCGCCTTCGGTTTCATCGTCATGGAAGGTGCAGCCAGCTTGTTTACCCTTGCAGTTCGGCACGACGAAGGTTCCCGCGTCTCTGACAATACGATTGGCAGGAATGATCTTGTGAAACAGCGCCGCCGTAGCGGTGATCAACTTGAAGGTCGAACCCGGCGTGTATTTGCCCTGCAGGGCGTAATCATTGAGTGAGCCCGAATTGAGTAACTCTTGATAATTCTTCTGACTAATCCCACCAACCCATTTATTGAGGTCATAGCTCGGATAGCTCGCTAAGGCCAACACGGCGCCCGTTCTTGGGTCCATCACGATGACGGCGCCATTCAGTGCTGCGGGGCGAATGCCGGAGCGGTGGTCCACGGTTTTGCGCACTGCAAGGATCTGCTGCTCAAGGGTTGTTTGCGCATAGCGCTGAAGGGCAATGTCGGTGTTCAGCACCACTGTGGCCCCTGGGGTTGGACGTCGAGTCTTGTTGGTGCCCAAAATGTCGCCCTGTGGGCTGACCAGGATTTGCTTTCGCCCGGCTTTGCCTCGTAGGAAAAGCTCATATTCACGCTCAATGCCAGATTTCCCGATTTCAGAGGTTGGTAAATACCCCTGACCAGTATTTGCTTTGAGTTCTCTGGCATTGATCGCTGCCACATAGCCAATGATGTTGGCGGCCGTGTCGCCGCCTTGTGGGTAGGTGCGCGTCAAGGTCGTGGCAATCGCAACTCCGGGAAACTCGGCCGAATGCTCGGCCAAGTACTGCACCACCACTGGAGAAACATCGGTGGCGACTGGTGCGGGTTGATAGGCGAGGTAGTTCGGGTTCTTCACTCGCTGTTCAATCGTGCTGATCGATTCATTGAACAGCGCAGCGAGTTTCGGCACAATTGTCGGATCAAGGT
>CANFJV010000059.1 GCA_947447225.1 Acidimicrobiaceae bacterium | reverse complement strand
CTTACAGCGTGTGTCCTATTTGGACCCACCGGTTTGCCTTGACCAACTGAGCCTCGTGGCCCAGTGGTGCTTGCTCACCGTCCGACATCCCAGACTGACTTGCTTCTGAGTACTCGGTTCCGACCCAGAGCCCTCATCACGTTGCCGTGACGGTTGTGGGGGTGACGATCGGCTCTTCCCGCGTGCTTCGCGGTGCAGATCCGTTGCTGATCAGGCTGTGGCGAGAAGCAAGGCGTTCGGAGGTTCCGCTCGTTTCTCGAGAGTGGGCTCTTTGGGTTGCCAACGAGCGAGATTGATGGCTGCATTGAGATCACGGTCGATAACCAAGCCACAGGTCCCACACGAATAGGTCCGGGTCGACAGATCAAGTTCGCTCTTGACAAGTCCACAGCCCGAACAGGTTTTCGAGCTCGGAAAGAATCGGTCGGCCACTCGGACTTCAACCCCGTGCCATGTGGCCTTGTAGAGGACCTGACGAGAGAGTTCGGCCATCGCGGCGTCCGAGATGGACCGGGACAGATGTCGATTCTTGACCATGCCCGCGACATTCAGGTCTTCGATCACCAGAACCTGTGCTCGGTCCACAAGGGACTTCGAAGCTTGGTGAACGAGGTGTCGCCTGGTATTGGCGACCTTGCGATGCCGCTTGGCGAGTCGAGACCGCGCTTGTTGGCGGCCCTTGGACCCCGGTGTGGTTCTGGCCAGGGCCCGATTGGCTGCCTTGAGCGACTCCTGTGCTTGCTTCAGTGTTTTCACCCCCTCGAATCGCTCGAAAGGAATGCCGTTGGTGTCGGCGGCAACGGCAAGCGAGATGATCCCCCGGTCGACTCCGATGGGAACGGCGTGACGACTCGAACGACTGCGCTTCACCTGGTGGAGTTCGGCGGCCACCCCGGTCAGCGACACCGTCCAGCGCCCAGCACGCTCAGTCAGGGTGGCTGAGTAGATATGGAACCGACCAGCCTCAATCATCCGACGGACCTTGCGTGTTCTACCGAAGAGTTTCACTGGTCCGAACTTCGGTAGGCGCAGGTGTGAGGGATCAGTGAACCGGATGGGTTGACTCGACGGTGTCGTTCCCGGCGTCGCACGATTCCGCAATCGAAAGCTCGGCGTCACCTTCCCCTTGGCTTGGAATCGAGGGAACCCGACGGGTTTTCCACCGCGCACACCACGCCTCGACGCCGAGAAGTTCTCGAGGGCGCGGGCCGCGTCCACGCTCGCACACTCAAAGACGTCACTCGGCAACTCGTGTCGCCAGGCCAGGCCACGGCTGCCGTCATCGTTCAGCGGTGAATCATCTGATTGGCCGTTCTTCCAAGCATTGAACTCGTTGATGAAGGAGAACCCCGACCAAGACAGCGAAGGGGTTGATGGCTCAGGCGACTTTCCATGTTCGCCAAGGACTTCCCGCTCGGCTGACCTCACGTCCAGATTGGCCTTGACCCGGGCCAGGTGGTGGTTGACCGTGAACCGTCGGGCTCCGGCGCACTTGGCGAGAAGTACTCTTTGCTTCGCGTTCGGGTCAAGGGCGAACTGGAAGGTGACGGCCCTCGACAGCACCTGACCTGTGTGCGACAGCGGGGCTCCGTTTTGGCAGGAGTTCACGTCCTCATCGTTCACTTCGGATGTGACATTTACGGCATCGCTGGGTAGGCGTCTCGCCCCGGGTGACTGAGGGCAGCCATGCCCGGCTTCGCTTGGCGAACACCCGAGATGTTTGCAGCGTCAGCCGAGACGGAGGATGATGGCCGCTGCGTCGGGGATCGAGCCAACGGTGAACTCCGGCGAGAAGTCCGGGAAACCCCATTGCCGTCCCCTGCTCATCCAGATGGTGCGAAGGCCAACGCCTGCACCTCCACCGACGTCAGCTTCAGGCGAATCGCCCACCATCCAACCGCTCAGGGGATGTGCGCAGAGTCTTGCGGCCTCTTCGAAGATCGCTCGTTCGGGCTTGCGTGCGCCGATGACCGACGAGATGCAGACGGCGTCAAACTCGTCTTTGATGCCAGCAGCTTCGAACTTTGCCCACTGAGAGGGCGGCCCGTTGGTGACAACACCCACCTTGAATCCCTGGGCGCGAAGAGATCTGACTGCGACGATCACTTCAGGCTGCGCTGTGTACTTCGCTGGATACTCGACGCGGTAGTCGGCAAGCAGGTGGTCAATCGAAACCCTGATACCCAGCTCCGTCCGCAGCTGTGCAAAGAACTGCTCACGGGGGTTATACCCATCAGCGTCTGCTCGCTCGATCGTGAGAGCTGCATACTCGCCCAGTCCGTGGACTTCGAGGAAGTGCCTCGTCCACAAGGCAAAAGCCTGCTCTCGATCGAGAAGGGTGTTGTCGAGGTCGAACAGTGCGAGAGGCATCAGGAAAACGGTATCGGCGACAAGGCGAGACAGCGGCGACTCCCACGAGCAGCACCCCGATTGGTTCGAGACGGAGAGGAGACTGTCGCTGCGCTGACCTCAACTTGGCGACCAAGCGGCCAACTCGTTCAACCCAAGAATCGCAAAATCTCAGTGATGGAGGCGACGTGCAGCCATCCGGTCGCCGATGCCACGGTGTTTTCGAAGCAGCGCGCCAGACGTCGCCGACGAACGAGCTGTCCGTGGGCGACTTCAACTCGCCAGGCGTGGCGGAGAGGGCGAAAGATCTTGGCTCCCTGCTCATTGCGAGGAGGTTCGTCCCAACCAACCCGGCGGACTTCGTAGTTGAATGTGGCCGAGAGCCGCTGGGCAGCGGACTTCGAAGTGCCGCGGTCGATGAGCACGAGCTCCAAGCGTGCGTCCGCACCGGTCCGGGCGAGGTCCTCGAGTATCAGTTCAACCGCACTGGCTTCGGATACTGAAGCCGGAACGACGCGCACGCAGAGCGGCAGTCCCGTCACGTCCACGCAGACAATGCGCTTGGCTCCGTTGGTTCGGCCATAGGGACCACCCTGGTTGTGAAAGGTGGCACCCCCGTTCGAGGCGCCTCTTGCGAGGTGGGTGTCGATGACCACCATCGAGGGCGGCGGTTCCTTGCGGCCGCAAGACGTGCGTGACGACGCGTGCAGGCCAGTGAGAACCCGGGTCCACGTTCCGTTCCTTGACCACCGACGAAACTGTGACCAGACCCTGGTCCAAGGACCGAACTGCTCGGGCAGGTAGCGCCACTGGCAACCGGTGTGTGAGATGTAGAGCATGGCGTTGACGACGTGACGAAGGTCACTCCCGTGCTTCGGACCTCGTTTGGAGGGATTCAGCAGGAGGGGTTTGAGGAGGTCCCACTGGGAATCGGTCAGATCACTTGAATAGGCCACGACTTGATGGTGTCGGTCATGCCATCTGACGCACTCACCAAATAGGACACACGCTCTTAGGCGAGGGTGGTTGCCTTGGCCTGAGCGAAGCGACGAGCAACATCATCCCAGTTGATGATGTTCCACAGGGCTGCGACATAGTCGGCCTTCACGTTCTTGTACTGCAAGTACCAGGCGTGTTCCCAAGCGTCAATGACGAACAATGGGATTGAGCCGTTGTTCAAGTTGCTCTGGTGGTCGTAGACCTGGGTGACGAGCAAGCGGCCAGCGAGTGGCTCGTAGGCAAGCGCTCCCCAGCCGGAACCTTGCACGGTGGTCGAGGCCTGGGTCATGTGGGCTTGGAATGCTTCGAAAGAACCGAAGTTCTCATCGAGAGCTGCAGCCAAGTCACCAGTTGGGCGGTCGCCGCCTTCTGGGGAAAGGTTGGTCCAAAAGATCGAGTGAAGGACGTGACCTGAAACGTTGAAGGCCAAGGTCTTTTCGAGGCCAACAATGGAGGCGTAGTCACCCTTGGCCCGAGCTTCTTCCAACTTCTCAAGTGTCGTGTTGGCACCAGCGACGTATGCGGCGTGGTGCTTGCCGTGGTGGAGCTCCACAATTTGGCCCGAGTAGTGGGGCTCAAGTGCAGCTGGGTCATACGGCAGGTCAGGCAAGGTGTAAATGGCCATGGTGAATCCTCCTCAAAGGCGAGTAACGCTTCTCCAACTTAGTGTCGTTGCCGCTTGATCGTGACCGACTGAAGCCGGCCATGCGGAATTGCGCCCAACGTGGGAGACTGAGATTCAAGCGAAAAGAGGACGTCATGACGACTCAAGAACCCACCCCGGTGATCATTGTGTCAAGTGGCTCGACCGGTTTGACCGTGGTTCGGCGTGTTTTTGCCGTGCTCTTGCTCATTGGCGCAGTGGGCATCTTGTTCAGTGTCGGAATTTTGCAAACCGTAAATGCGGTGGTGGGCAAGCCAGCTTCAGCTATTGACACTGGCCTCAGCATCATCACGTCCCCGGATTCGGCCAAGGCACTATCGACCCAACTCGTCACGCAGCTGCAAAAAGATGCGGGCGATGACACACGCCTCGCCTTTGTGGAACACAAAGACGCACTGATTGCCGCAGTAGGCAAGGTCATTCAAGACCCTGAAGTTCGTGCACTCGCCAGAGCTGATCTTTTGCGAGCGTATGACGCGATCAACACGGGAACGAAGACGACCATTGACCTCAAGCCGATCCTCACGAAGTTCACCACCGCACTGCATGACGTCGATGCTCGAATTCCTGCCGTGCCAAAGGACTTCAAAAACACCACGATCAACATTGACAACAAGGTCGACTACCTCAACATGGTGGAGCAGTTGACCGTAACGGTGTGGGCGACGGCGCTTGTTGGATTTGCCCTTGTGATCGTGGTGGCGCGATTCATGGTGCGGAATCGAACTCGTCGAGTGATTGCCGTTGGTCTTGCCACCTTCGTGCCGACGGTACTGATGTTCTCCCTGGCTGCGGGCATTGGCAGCGTGCCGGGCTCACTTGACCTCAAGGATCATGAAATTGAGGTGCTCGCGACCGCACTTGCGAACCACATTGGCGGGGTGCTGTTCGGCACCGCGGTGGTGTTCTTGCTCGTCTCCGCGGTCACCTTGGCTGCTTTCCTTCTTGCCAATATGCGGGCAGCAAAGGTCGCACGCAGCACTGCGCCACCCCCGCCCGAGAGTGCCGCGGTGACACAAGTGCCGGGCCTGCCAGAAATAAGCGCTCAAGAACCAGTCACCGCAGATGACCCGCAAGTGTTGCCACCACCACCGCTGCCACCCGCAAGTAGTGAGACCGAGGGTTAGGCGCTTCGCCAGCCAATGCCGTATTGAAAGCCTGCTCGAGGGAAGGCGTAGCGAATGCGGGCGATACCTCGTTCATCGACCATGACGGGAGCAAAGTCACTACTTGCTTCGTCTGGAGATTGGGCAGCGCAGTAGGCCCGAACTTCCTTCGAGAGCAACCGGTCAATGGCATAGACCCGGCGAGGAAGGTGTTGGCCGAAGCGAACCGTCACGAGACCTTCACGCATGCGATCGGTCTTCGTGGTGAAGGTAAACCAAGGGTCGAAGTTCTCTAATCGATAGGTATGGCGCAGGGTGACACGATGCCACTCTCCTTTTGCCGCCGCTCGACCGTGGTAGATCTCGTGGCGAACGAGGTTGCCCATGATGAGCTTTTTGTCCTCAACGATTTCGCCACCGTCGAGGACTTCAATGCGAGCACAGGTGGCAGCGTCATCGTCTTCGAGGTCAACCAAGATTTGATGGCGATCCGCTCCATCGACGTTGGCGATGAGGTCTCTCGTTTCAATGGCTGTTGGAACATCGTGAGAAAAGTCGAAGTCGAGTTCCACTCGGTCGAGCGTCCATGGTGCAACGTCTTCAGCTGGAGGCAAGGCGTCGAGGTATTGCTCGCCAGTAGCGAGTTCCCAAAGGCCGGTCAAAAATCCAGGCGTCGTGCTGGTTTTCATCTCATACCAACGGACAAGTTCGCTGGTAGGGATTTCGAGTCCGCGTTCGACTTTTGACAGGTGTGCGTGACTCCAACTTCGCGGACCACTTGGGTCGCTGCCAATGTCGACAAGGCGCAGTGGCGGAGTTGCTTGCTGGCGCGCAAGACGGAGCGCGGTCGCAAGATCTGCGACGCTCGTTCCACCAAGCATTGGCCGTTGTTCAACCTCAGTCATTGCAACTCTCACTCTCAGGCTGAAAGCGACAGTAGCGGGAGAATGTGCGTCTCTGCAGGTGTTCCGACGTTGATGGATGTTTTCCAAGATCAGCGCAGTGTTGCCGTGTCGAAAAACTTCTCATGAAGAAGGGGAGAACAGGGTCAATTCGGCGAAGTGGCGCGTAGGGAGCGCTTCGTGTAGCACTAGCAAGGACATCGAAGGAAAGGCAGACCCATGACGAGACCAACAACGGTGCGCGTCGTCGACGCGATGATCGGCTTTCCATCTCCCAACGCACACGCGCACTACGACTATTTACGCGCGCAAACCAAAGACGCAGAAAGTGCCGAGATGGCCTTCCCGGCGCAGTACATGTTCAAGGCGGTTCCCAATCATTTGGACGAGGGCCTCGACGCCATTTCGGTGACGCTTGCGGCCATGGACACTCATGGTGTTGAACTTGGGTTGATTGGCCTTGGTAGTGAAACCTCCAAGCGAGCGCTTCGTGAATACCCCAACCGGTTTCGCGCCACCCTTGAAGTGGATCCCAACGACATCACGAGCACCGTGCGCGCCATTCGCCAAGCCCATGAGGAGTTCGGCATTGTTGCGGTCACGAGCTTTCCGGCTGGTTGCAACCCCCAAGTTCCCGTCAATGACCGTCGGTACTATCCCGTCTACCAAACCTGTATTGACCTTGGCATTCCCGTGGTGGTCAATGCAGGCATTGCTGGCCCGAGACTTCCCTCCGCCTGCCAAGACGTTTTTTTGTTTGATGAGGTCTGTTACGACTTTCCCGAACTCACGATCATCATGCGCCATGGGGCAGAGCCGTTCGAAGAACTTGCGGTCAAGCTCATGCTCAAGTGGCCGGGCCTTCATTACATGACGAGTGCCTTTGCGCCCAAGTACTACCCGAAGGCAATTGTCGACTACGCCAACACCAGAGGCACCAACAAGATCCTCTACGGCGGCTACTACCCAATGGGCCTCACCTTGGACCGGATCTTTACCGAGATGGACGATGTTCCATTCCGAGATCACGTGTGGGAGCCGTTCTTGTCGGGCAATGCTCGACGACTCTTCAATCTTGACTGAGGAGGGCTTCTAACTCACCGTTGCAGTGTTGAGCGTGGCGACGTTCCATGCCACCACCAACATGATGAGTCCAATGACGAGATCAAGAATCCGCCAGGTGGTGGGCTTGGCCATGGCCTTTGACAAAAGCCTTGCGCCAAAGCCAAGACTCACGAACCACAAAATGGAACCGAGCGACGCGCCAAGGGCAAAGAACCATCGATGGGTGCCGTATTGGTTACCAATGCTGCCGAGCAACAACACCGTGTCGAGATAGACGTGCGGGTTGAGAAAGGTAAAGCCCAAGGTCGCCAAGATCACGGCCTTTCGAGTTGGCGTTGAGGTCGCCGCGGCGATGAGTGCTCCGGGCCGGCGTGCACTCCAGAGCGACTTCACGCCGAAGGCAGCGAGATAACACACGCCAATCCATTTGCTCGCGGTGAGCAGCCACGCAACGTGGGTGATGAGCCGACCGAGTCCACCAATACCGAGTGCAATGAGTGCGGCATCTGCACTGGCACAGAGTGCAACCGCAATTCCAACGTGGCTTCGACTGAGTCCAAGACGAAGGATGTAGGCATTTTGCGCGCCAATGGCAACAATGAGCGAAAGGGACGCGACGAGTCCAGCGAGGAGTGCATTCATCAGGTGAACTCGCCTAGTTGCAGGCCGAAGAGGTGACGAAGAAACCCATGGTGTTCAGGTATTGCCGCTTCGAGAACCGGTTAGCGCTTTAGTTCCAAGACGACCGTGACCACGGCAACCACAAACAGAACAAAGGCTGGAGCGAACTCGGCGGGCTTGTCCTTCAAGCGAATGTGGGCAACGACTGCGCCAAGGAAGTAGAGCGAAAGACCAATAGCGGCGGCAATGCCGAGTGGGGTGACCCAGATGCCAATCAAAAGACCAAGTGCGCCAGCTGCTTCGAGGAGGGCCAAGACGGGAATGTGCTTGGCCTGCACGCCAACGTGGGTCAAGTTCTCGATCACCGGTGCTTGTTTTGTGAGTTTGCCCACTGCGGATGCAGTTGCGGCAACGCCGAGGAGCGCAGCAATGATGATGAGGGCAATGGTCATGGGAAAACTCTTTCGTACAAGTGGTCTGCCAATCAGCGAACTTGGGTCGAATTGTAGTTCGCAGTTCTTGACGATTCCTCTAGCACTGCGAGCACCTGCGTGCGCACGTGGGAAAGTTGAGCACCGCCTGGTCACGTCAAAGGAGTCCTCATGCCAAGTTCAGAACACGATGGAATCGTCGCTCTCATCAAAAGTGAGCCTCCTCGAGGGTCAAGTGGTGACCCCGTTGCCGAGGCTCGCCGTGGCCTTGACTCGATGGGAGCACTCTTTGCTGTTCCGCCCTCAATGGTCGTCGAGTCCTTCACCGTGTCGGGTCGCGACGCAGAGTGGCTCACCCCAGCAACGGTGGCTAAAGGTCGCCACCTCCTGTACCTCCACGGAGGCGCCTACGTTGCCGGATCACTCAACAGCCATCGCTCACTCGTTGGTCGCCTTGCCGTTGCGATGCAGGCAACTGCAGTCCACCTCGACTACCGGCTCGCTCCAGAGCACCCAGCCCCCGCCGCCCTCGACGACGCCGTTGGGCTCTATGAGCATCTTTGCTCTTTGGGAGTTCAGCCAGAGCAGGTGATTGTTGCTGGAGATTCGGCCGGCGGCGGCTTGGCCTTGGCGCTCACGCTGCGCCTCAGAGAACTCGGCCTCGCCGCACCAAGTGCGCTCGTGCTCTTGTCGCCGTGGCTCGATCTCACCATGACCTCGCCTGAGTCGACGGAGCTCCAAGACAGTGATCCCATGCTCACGGCCGCATCCCTGCTCGAGAGCGCCAATCTCTATGGCGGAGATGACCTCACCTCTCACCTCGTTTCACCCATCAACGGTGACTTCACCGGGCTGTGCCCTGCGCTCGTCTTCGCCTCATCGTCTGAGATCTTGGTGGGCGACACTCGAACCTTCGCCAAAAAGGCCGCCGCCGCAGGTGCTTCGGTGACGGTCTGCGAGTTCGATGGGCTCATCCACGTCTGGCCATTCGTCGATGGACTTCCAGAGACCACTGCGGTCATGGAAGAAGTCACGCAGTTCGTCGAAGCGCACTTTTTGGCAACGTGAGGCGGAGGCGCCGCTCAAGCTCTTCATCTGGTGCCGTTGCCCAAGTGCGCCGCTGAAGCGAAACTCAACGAACTGGCCTCGTTGTCCCCTAGGTTGATGGGGCAAACTCACCACTCAGGAGGCCCCGTGCGTTCACCAAAAGACTTCTTCCGTCCACTGGCAGTTGGTGCGCCAATGCCGCTGCGAGAGATTCCCTCTAGCCCTTCGCGCATGATCCACTTCTTCCCGGCGTCCAATCCAAAAATGGTGGCGAAGTTGCCGGATCTCGCCACCAAGGTCGATGTGCTGCTGGCGAACTTAGAAGACGGCGTCCCAGCGACCGAGAAAGAAGCCGCTCGTCAAGGCCTCGTCAACGTTGGCAAGACGGTTGATTTCGGCAGGGCGCAGTTTTGGACTCGAGTGAACTCCCTTGATTCACCCTGGGTATTAGACGACTTAGTGACGGCGGTCACTGAAGTTGGCCACGTCTTAGACGTCATCATGATTCCAAAGGTCGAAGGCGCAGAAGACATTCACTATGTTGACCGCTTGCTCGCCCAACTCGAAGCCAAGGCTGGCCTCAAGCGGCCAATTCTTGTGCATGCCATTTTGGAAACGGCTCGTGGCGTGTCGAATGTCGAAGAGATCTGCGCGGCCTCTCCTCGCATGCAGGGACTCTCGCTTGGGCCAGCAGACTTGGCCGCCAATCGTCGAATGAAAACCACTCGTGTTGGTGGTGGCCACCCGGACTACCTCGTGCGTCAAGACCCAGTGGACGGCGATATCAATGGTCCTCGAGCAATCTTCCAACAAGACCTCTGGCACTACACAATTGCCCGCATGGTCGATGCCTGTCAGTCGAACGGCATCTCGGCCTACTACGGCCCCTTTGGTGACATTGCTGACACGGTCGCTTGTGAAGACCAATTCCGCAACGCCTATTTGCTCGGTTGCGTTGGCGCATGGTCACTGCACCCTGCCCAAATCGACATTGCTCGTCGAGTGTTCTCTCCAAGCGTGGCCGATGTTCGTCACGCCCGTCGGGTCATTGCCGCGATGGGCGATGGCACCGGAGCGGTCATGCTCGACGGCAAAATGGAAGACGACGCATCGGTCAAGCAGTGCCGAGTGATGGTCGACTTGGCCCAAGACTTAGGCGCTCGTGACCCTGAACTCGCAGAACTCTACGCAACGATCACTTTGGAGGATTAAATGTCATCGTCACTTCGCCCCCGTCGCAGCGTGCTCTACATGCCAGCAGCCAATGAGCGCGCGCTTGAAAAAGCAAAAACGATTCCGGCCGATGCGCTCATCTTTGATCTTGAAGACGCCGTTGCTCCAGATGCCAAAGATGACGCACGAGCTCGAGCCTGTGCGATTGCCAAGGCAGGTGGCTATGGCAGTCGCGAGATCACCATTCGAGCGAACGGTATTGGCACGGCATGGCACGAAGCGGACCTGAAGGCCATTGCTGAAGCGGGCCCTGATGGCATTGTGATCCCAAAGATCAACTCGGCCGACGAAGTCTTGGCTATTGAAGCAGCACTTCTTCGCCACGGTGCACCGGAAAAAACGAAGATCTGGGCAATGCTCGAGACGCCAGTGGCGATGCTCCATGCAGAAGAGATTTGCAGCGCGTCGGAGCGCTTGACGGTCCTCGTGATGGGCACGAACGACTTGGCCAAGGAACTCCACGCAAAGCGTGTGGCTGATCGCCAGCCACTCATGGCGGGACTTTCACTCAGCCTTTTGGCCGCCCGCGCGACCGGCAAGGTGATTCTTGATGGCGTCTTCAACGACATCAAAGACGAAGAAGGCTTCATGGCCGAATGCCTGCAGGGCCGAGCCATGGGCTTTGACGGAAAGACCCTCATTCACCCTGGCCAAGTGGCGGGTTGCAACGAGGCATTCTCTCCCGAAGAGCAAGAAATTGAACTTGCGGTTCGCATCATTGCAGCATTTGAAGAGGCAGAACGTGACGGCCGTGGTGTCGTGACCGTTGATGGCCGCATGATTGAGAACCTCCACGTCGATGAGGCTCGTCGAGTGCTCGCAATTCGTGATGCCATTACGGCTGCGGCCGAGTGAGCGAAGCCTCGAACAACATCGACCAGCGAATTCAAGAACTCGGTGGTTGGCGAGGGGAGACCTTG
>CANFJV010000058.1 GCA_947447225.1 Acidimicrobiaceae bacterium | reverse complement strand
TGTTGGATGGAGTCACTCGATGCCGATACCGGCACACCGGTCCGATCAATCAACGAGAACTTGGCGAAGAGGACGCAGGTCATGACGCCATAAGAAAACAGCACCGCCGCCCCGGCGACAACCGACCGCCTCGACCCAATAAGGCTTCGCACAAGAAAAACCTAGTGAACGGTTTTCTGCGCGCGAGGTACTCACCTGAGAACTCGGCAACGGACTTGCCAAATGCAAACCCATCGTGGGCAGGTAACGTAACCGTGTGGCCGCCATTGACGTAGCTGGATATGTTGCCGATCTAAAAGAGCACTCCCCCGACCACGGGTTTCATGTGCACGATGAGCGCCACTTCGTCGAGACCTACTCACTTCGCCAAACCTACGAAGTAGACCTTCACCCAGAAGATGGCTGTGGCGGACCGCTTGATCTGCATCTTTCCCTTGACGTGGAACCAAGAGTTTTGTTGGCCTTTGAAGACGCCGTGGCAACGCTCGACGACCACAGCGATCCATCGGATGAATATTTCTTTCCACTGACGTTCACCTGGGCACTTCCACCACTGCCGATGAGCCCAGACCTTTTACGCATCAATCTCGACCTGAATGGCATTTGTGGACGTGATCTGCCAATTGAAGTATCGGCAATTGACTCGTTCGCCTCGCCACTCGAACCAGCAGAACGCCGTTTGAATGTGGTTGCTCGCAGGCCAGTTTCACTCGCCAAAGTCTTAAAGGGCGAAGAATTGCTCTGCGAAGTCTTTGATCGCTGCGCCGATGTCAGCAAATTCTTGCGGGAGTACGCGGAGCAGTGGCTCGCGTGAGGAGACGCACCCGTCGAGGCCTTGGCCTCGCCTCACTGCTGAGCGCGGGCATCTTGTTGAGTGCCTGTGGTTCAAACGCTCATGCGGTAGCTGCCTGCAAGCAGGTCAAAATCGCCATTTCTCTTTACGACGATGCGATGACCAAAACGGGACCAGCGCAAAAGGCAGGGATTGCTCACGCACAGTCGCAACTAAAACGCGCCATGCGAGATGCGGGTGCGGCAACGAGTGAAGATGGCATCTTCAATTCCTTGCAAACGACCATCAGTGAATCGTCTCGGGTGGGAATGCGAAACGTGGTGCCCTCACTGCGCGCGCAATGCGACCACATCTTGGACCCCAACCCCTACGCCCCGAAAGGCCCGTAGGCCTTTCGGGGGATGGAGCGGGTTAGATCGCCGGGCTGTAACCAGCGGGGAAGGTGATCGACTTGAACTCAAGGAACGCTTCCAAGCCTTCTGGCCCAAACTCACGCCCCATGCCGGAGTTCTTGAATCCACCAAACGGTGTGGCGAAGTCAAAAGGCATACCGGAGTTGACCATGTAGGTGCCGGTGCGAACTTGGCGAGCAATCCCGAGGCCTCGCACGTTGTCGCTGGTCCACACTGAACCGCACAGGCCAAAGTCTGAGTCGTTGGCGATTGCGACTGCTTCTGCGTCACCGTCATAGGCAATGACGGACAGCACTGGTCCGAATATTTCTTCTTGTGCGATGACCATGTCGTTCTTCACACCGGTGAAAACTGTTGGCTCGACGTAGTAGCCAGTCCCAAATCCTGCAGGCCGACCACCGCCCAAGGCGACGGTTGCGCCTTGCTCGCGACCCTTGGCGATGTAGCCCTCGACGCGCTCGCGCTGACGAGCAGCCAAGAGTGGTCCAACGCCAGTTTCCATCTGCATGGGATCGCCAACAATCCACTTCTCTGAAATGGCGGTGCACAAGGCATCAACCACTTCGTCGTACCGAGACGTTGGCGCCAAGATGCGGGTCTGCGCAATACAGGCCTGGCCATTGTTCATCAGCGCGTTTGGCAGCAGGGTCTCAATCGACGTTGCGAGGTCCGCATCGTCGCAAATGATTGCTGCGGACTTTCCACCGAGCTCCAAGGTGAAGCGCTTGAGCGACTCACCACAAAGGGCGCCAATCTTCTTTCCGGCAACCGTTGACCCGGTGAAGGAGATCTTGTCGACCTGTGGGTGCCGAACGAGATATTCGGCCACTTCGCGGCCAGCAGGAACCACCGAAAGCACTCCTTCAGGCAGGCCAGCAGCTTCGAAGAGTTCCGCCAAGCGGAACGCGTCAAGTGGCGTCTCAGGTGCAGGCTTCAGCACCACCGTGCAACCAGCAGCGAGCGCTGGGGCAAGCTTGCCAACCGCCAAGAACAACGGCACGTTCCATGGAGTAATTGCTCCAACGACGCCAACGGCTTCTTTCGCGACCAGCACGTCACCACCGAGCACGCCGGTGCGCACTTCGTCAAACTTGAACGTCGAGGCAAGGTCGCCGTAGTAGTTGAGCACCATCATCGGAGCAGCAACTTGGCCCATGTGGCTGAACAACAGTGGCGCGCCCATTTCGGTCGTAATGAGCTCCGCCATCTCTGACATCTCGGCGGCAAGGAGATCGGCGACCTTCTTCAACACCGCACCACGCTCGGCTGGCGCCATGCGTGGCCAAGGGCCATGGTCGAACGCTTCGCGAGCGGCAGCAACGGCGAGGTCAAGGTCTGCCTCGGTGCCGTCCGGCACGCTGGCAATGACTTGCTCAGTCGTTGGGTTGATGACCTCGATGCGACCCGTGCCTTGTGGGGTCACCCACTTGCCACCAATGAACAACTTGTCGTAGCTCTTCACTGCCATGATTCCCCCTCAAAGAAATGTGTGTATGAACAACTCCTCCACCATAACAACGCCAACGACCCCACACCATGTGTTGGCAGCGCGAGCGCTTCACGTTCTACAGTGACCTCATGCCAGATCTTGCGAACCGTGACCCGGAATACTTGAAGCAAACCCTGACTCGGTGGTTCGCCACGCAACTTCCGGAGTCGGCCGATCCACTGTGCACTGAGGTCAGCGCTCCCGGTGGCAACGGATTCTCGAATGAGACCATCATGGCCACCATTTCGTGGATCGAAGATGGCGTCCGCTCAGCGCACAAAAAGGTGCTCCGCGTTCACCCGACCAGTCACACCTTGTTCTTAGACGCACGCTTTGAGTTGCAGTACAAAGTCATGGCAGCTGTTGCCGCGTCACCGGCCAACCTCCCCGTGCCGGTCCTCGGTGCCTATGAGACAGACCCTGAGTTCCTCGGCGTCCCGTTTTTCGTTATGGACCATGTCGAAGGTCAAGTTCCTGCCGACAACCTGCCGTACACCATGGACGGCGAAGGTTGGGTGTTGAAGGCGACCGACGAAGAGCGAGAGCGTCTTTGGTGGAGTGGTCTTGATGCGTTGGCGGAGATCGCCAAGATTGACCACACCACCCTTGGTCTCGATTTTCTTGACCGACCGGAGTATGGCAAGGCCGGCATTGACCAGCAACTTGGTTATTACCGAGCCTTTCTTGACGCCTCTTCCGGTGGACGGCCACAGCCATCGACCGAGGCCATTTGGCAATGGCTCATTGACCACCGCCCAACAACCGAAGGGCCACTTGGATTCTCATGGGGCGATGCTCGCATTGGCAACATCATCTGGGACAACTTTGCGCCTGCAGCGGTCGTTGACTGGGAAATGGCGTCGTTTGCCCCCGCCGAGTTGGACCTCGGCTGGTTCTTGTATTTCAACCGGCAATTCACCGAAGGTCTCGGACTCCCACCCGTTCCTGGATTTGCCTCGCGTGAGGCGAGTATTGCTCGCTTTGAAACCGCTATTGGGCGGCAAGTTCATGACCTTGAATGGTTCGAGGTATTCGCCGGTTTTCGCTTCGGCGTCATTATGTTGCGCTTGACCGACTTGCTGATTGGAAGTGGAGTGCTTCCAGCCGACACCGACATGGGAACCAACAACTTGGCAACCCAGTTCACGTCAATGTTGCTCGGCCTTCCAACTCCCGCAGAAATGGATGCAGCAGCGAAAGCTTAAGGGGTTACTCCGCCAGCGTGAAGGGCCGATCGCAGCCAGCCAAGGCTGTAGGGCTCGCCGCAAATGTCTTCCCAACCAGTCAAGAGTTCGTGGAGGCGGTCAAGGCTTTCGACCGTACCCAAAATCTCAACTTCCAACTCGCTCGCTCTTTCTGGCGTTGGGATGATGTCGCCGAATCCATCGACGAGCGGCGTGTTGGGCGTCTCCGCCATGAGGTAAAGCTCTCCAGTTGCCGCTATCCAACTCAACTGGAACACCGCATCGTCATCGCCGACCCATTCCGAGCCAAATTCGTGCTCTTCTGAGGTGCGTCGTGCTTCGTTGCTCTCGTAAAAGTGCTCCAAGTCCATGGAGACAAGCGTAGTTCTCCCCACCTTGGCCGAAAAACTTTCAAGGTTGACGATGGTGGGAACCTTGGTGGGCAGATCAGGCGCAGGTTGCCCACATGAACCTCACCACTGTCACTACCAACCTCCATCTCGATTGGATTGCCACCGAGCGAAGTGTGCAAGGCCGGACCTTGCTTGACCAGCTCGTCGCCTCAAGGCCTTGTTTGAAGGGGGCGACCTTGCCGCAAGCGTTAGCTGAGCATGGGCCACTCACGAGTGCCGAACGCCATGAGCTGCTCACCGAGTTGCTCGAACTCGGCGCAACGCAGCCAGTGGCACTTCGCGCTCTGGTGCAAGGCCTCCTTCCCGGACTTATTGGCCTCGTGCGACAACTCGGCTGGACAAAATCCACGGTCTGGGCATCACCAGGCGATTTGGTCGTCGATGCAGTGGCGACCGCCTTTGAAGTCGCAACAAGTTGGGCTGGCCAACATCGCCCCTATGCCGGACCCGATCTGTTGTCTGCCGTTCGTCTTCGACTTCGTCGCCACGCCATTGCCGAACGAACGGCTCGTGGCACCGCGCTTGATGCGCTTCCTGAGCTGAGCGATCTTCGCGGTTCTTTGACCGTTGAAGAGATGATTTGTGGACAGGCAATCGGCCTCGATCACCAAACAGCAATGGTTCTCGTTGGCAGGATCGTTGAGGGTTTCACGTGGCAGGAACTCCAGCAGGCCATGGGCTTACCCCTTCGTCAGATCCACGCCATTGCTGAGAGTGGGGCGCGGCAACTTTTTGAACGCTGCGACGTAGCGTTCGCCGATACCGCACTGCGTGGTGTGGGCGAATGAGGGGGCGACATGGCGCGAGTGTCGGAGCAATCACTCGGTTGGGCATTGCTGACCTCGGCCTGCCTTGGTCTCGCCTTCGTCGCCACCGTGGCTCGGCCGTCGGCAACCTTGGACCGACGGCCGTCGCCGACCCCCACCTCCTTGGCCTCACCCGAAACACCGGTCGCCCCCACGCAACAAGACCGCCCAGTCGGCCAACCACGGACAAGCCAGGCTGCGACGACTGGTGCACAAACGATCATGCAGGACGCACCCATTCGCCGGTCGAGTCTTCCCACGCCGAAAACGACAGCGGCATCGACCACGACGACGCTGGCGCAACCAATACCAACCTCGACGACGACCACCACGACCCAGCCATTTCTCGAGATGGCCACGCCATCGGCGCACACCGTTGGATACGTCGAACAGCCACTCGCCGCGACCGCAACCTATGCCCTCAGCGCGGACCTTGGCGGAACCGTCACCCTAAAGAACGCAAGCTCCGCCCCGCTCCTCGTCACGGTCGACCTCGGGCCCGCCGATTTGCTCAATGCTTCGTCATCAGTAGTGCTTTCGCTCAACCGCGGCATGCACAAACTCGTCCTCGCCGCCACTTCCGAACGAGCTCAGTCATACCTCCTCGACGCAAGGTTGGTGACCTGGTGAGGTGGCAGCGAATCGCCAGAGTCGCTACCGACCTCGTGTCGCTTCTTCTCCTTGTTGGCGCAATTCCCGCTGGCCTTGTCCTGGTCGCCACGCATCAACCGCAAGGGCGAGCTCCATGGGCACAATCAGCCACCACTGCCCTGCTTGCGCTGGCCGGCGTGGCGTGGGCGTTGGTTATTTTCCATCTCCTTCGTGGAGTCTGGGCTCACCTACATCACCGTGGTCGCTTTGACAGCGCGATTCATCGATTTGCTGGCCGACTTGCCATGACGCTCAGTTTGACCTTCACCGTGGCGGCGCCGGTTAGTGCGGCGACATCGCCGACAGCCGTCGTAGCTTCCACCTCACACCTCGCTTCAACTCCACCACCACCTCCACCTGGCCAATCCGACACGGTGTACGTGGTGAAGACGGGGGACTGCCTTTGGACCATTGCCGAGCAGTTCTATGGCGATGGCCGACGCTACGTGGCGATCCTGAATGCCAATTTTGGCAAGATCATCGGCCGCGGCGAGCGCTTCGACAACCCCCGAATCATTCGCACGGGCTGGAAACTCACCATCCCAAATCTGTCAACACCAATGTTGAGCCCGACGCCCACGACCGAAGAAATTGTGCCGAACTCCACCCAAGTCGCCCCGCCACCCACCATGTCAATCACGGCTACCACGTCCACGCCTCCACGCGCGCTTGCGACCTCGACCGCAGCAGTAGGTGGCGTGACCTCAGATGATGATCTCTTGCAAACGATCGGCGCATTGTCGCTCGGTCTTCTTGCAGGAGCTGTTGCCACTCGACGGCGTCGCTCGCTGGTTGATGATGCCCATGAAGAACCAACACCCGATGTAACAGTCGACGCAGTCGTGCGGCTTGGTGAGGTGATTCTGAGGGGCGGCCTTGTTGAACAAGTCATTGCCGAACTTGACGCAAAAGGTCACCTCCGACCAGCGCAATCAACAACGACCTCATCGACGAATCAACAAAACAGTGAAGGTCGCGTTGCCTTACCCCTTGGCCAACGTGAGGGTCGGACCGAAGTCGCGCTGATCTCGCGAGGCCAAACCGTGTCCATACGGGGATCCAAGCGCCAAAGCCTCGTTGCTCTTCAACAACTCGTGGCGTCGACCTGGGGCGATGACCTCGGCGCCGTAGCAACCTCGTCTTCTATGACTGCGTCGGATCATGTGGCGCTCGGTGATCCGAGAACCGTGCTCTATTTTGGCGACGCCGATGACCTCGAGCCTCACGTTGCTCGCCAGGTCGTCGTCGTCACAGAGCAACTAGGTGGCGATCTCGACGTAACGGTTGATGAACGCGCTACCCACGTTGGTGATGGGGTCGTGCTCAAGTCCATTGGTCTTGACCCTCAACTTCATGAAGGGCTGTCGCGAGCCATCAATGGCATTAGCGAGGGCGACCATGGCGAACTCGAAGGTGTCACCGCTCCAATGGTTCGGCTCCTCACACCGACCCCTCGAATTGATGGCCTTGCGCAGCCGATTGAGCCGAAACGACTTCGCCGCGGCATTGAACTTGCTGCCTACCTAAGCGTTCATCGAGACCATCTCGTCACTGGCGGACAACTTCGCACTGAGCTCTTAGGTGAAGGCGACAGCGATGGATCGTCGAAGAGTTTGTCCAATACGGTCTCCGCCCTTCGCCGCTCACTTGGAAAGAGTGAAAGCGGCGATCTTCACCTTCCCCCTGCCACGCGCGCTGGTTGCTACCAACTCCAACCTTCAGTGTCATCAGACTACGAAGAAGCCCTGGTCTTGTTGCATGCAGCGAGCGTTGCCGAGGGCGACCGCGCACTTGCCTTGGTGCGAGCGGCGTGTGCACTCATTGATGGCAAACCATTGGTGTCATGTGTGCTCGGGTATGACTGGTTTTTTCGTGAAGGTCATGACCGAGTGCTGTCTCGAGCGCTGACGAGTGGCGTGGCGAAGGTGACCGACCACGCCATTGCTCGTGGTCACCTCGCACTCGCCCGCCATTTGGTTGATCAAGCCGCGCTGGTCAACCCGTACTCAGAGACACTCGCCCGAGCAGCAATGTCAATTGCGGCAGCGACCGATGACGTCGATCAGTTGCAACACGAATGGAACAGCCATCTACGACGACTTGAAGAGCTCGAACCTGGACTTGCTCCGTCTGCCACAACTGAAGCGCACTTTTGGCGCCTCCACGGGTTGTGCGGAGGAAGGTTGCCCGCCTAGGCCAACTTTGCCGCGATGGACGCAGCGCCTCGCAGCACGAGACCATCAGCACCAGCCGAGCTGTAGCGGTGCGTTGGCCGCTCAATGGCTTCACGAACGAGGTCGTCTAACAGTTCCCCAAACGGCACGAGTGGCGCAATGAACAAGTAACGAGCAAGTGAACCTGGAATGGTGTTCACCTCGTTGACGTAGCAACCAGCTTCACCCTCCATGAAGTCAATACGTGCCACTCCTCGAATCGACGCCAGGCTGGCAACGGCTCGAGCGGCGTCATGGACCTGCGCCGTGCGTTCAGCACTGAGGGTTGCGGGGAGTTCTCTTGGGGCAGACGCCATGCCCTCTCCCCCGATGTACTTGTCGCGGTAGTCAAGAATCTCCGAGGCGTTGGAGGTCTTGATGGGTCGCTCGATGGCGGACAATTGCAAGGTTGGGTAGGTGCGCACCGCAATTTGAAGATCGGCGAGATCTGCACGGAATGGCTCGATCACCGCTCCGCTGCGCAGGTGCACATTCGATGACAGCCGAGCCTTTGCCGTGGCGAAGTCCGAAACGACATCAATACCAATGGATGACCCACCAAAGCGAGGCTTCACAATGTAGGGCCCATCAAAGTCGACCCCATCTGAATCTTCAGTGAGTGCGCGTCGAGGAAGAACGGCAATGCCGTGGTCGGCAAGCACCGAGGAAAAGGCCAACTTGTCCATGCCAATGGCTGCCCCAGCGACAGAAGGTCCGCCATAGGCAATCCCGGCCAAATCAAGTGCTCCTTGGAGGGTGCCATCTTCTCCGGGTCCGCCGTGCGTGCACAGAATTGCTGCGTCGATCTCAACGATGCGATCTTTCGACAGACGTTTGCCTTCAGCCACAAAACCAATGCCCATTCGAAGCTCGAGGGGCGTTGCCGTCTTTGGCACGCCGTCGGCAAAGGCGCTTGCTTCAAGTGACGCATCGACTTCAACAAAGGTGCCGTTCTTAGTCCAATAGATCGCGACCACTGACTTCGCTCGAGCGAGTTCTCGAACCGCTTGCAAGCCAGTCAGGATCGAGACGTCATGCTCAGGTGAAGGGCCTCCGAAGATCACTGCGATATCGCCCACTGAGCCCTCCTTGATCACTTGCCCGAACTAGGCACGTCGGCCTCAAGGGTAGTGGTCGGGAAGGTCGTTCTCGTAGAGCACCGCATCTCTGGCGTTGACGGTCGCTCGAACGAGGGCAACGGCCTCGTCACGAGTATCAACACAGTGCACCTCACACGAGGTGTCGCTGAGGCCTTCAAGCAGAGCTTTTCGATTGGTGCGACCAACCACCACCATGAGATCAGCAGTGTCGCCAGCTTCGCGAGCAAATGCTTTATTGGCGTCATACTGCAGCGGCCCAAGCACAATCATTCCAGGCGTAACCACCACTCGGCGACCGGCATCGAGGCTCCGCAACGTTCCAAGCGCGGCCTTGGCTCCAGCGGGATTGGCGTTGAACGTGTCATCAATCACCATGACGCCACTGTCCGCGGTGGCAACCGTCGAGCGATTCGCCGCTGCGGCAAGGATTGGAGCCCGCTGAACAAGCACTGCTGTTGGCGTTCCAAGTGCCCGAGCCGCACCAATGGCCACTGCCACATTGATGGGCTGCACGCCAGCGGCGAGGACCCCCAAGGTGCCGTGCACTTCGCCGTGCTCGTACAAGATGGCTTCCCCATTTTCGGCCACTTCGACCGTGAAGTCGCAGTCACGACGAGTCGTACTGCAACACACGACGGTCTTGCCTTGGGCTTTCAGGTTGTCCACCAGACTTCCAAGCAAGGCATCGTCAATATTGAGTACCACCGTTTTCGCCTGAACGGTGATTTCTGCCTTGGATCGCAGGGTCACCTCAAGTGAGCCAAAGCGCTCCAAGTGCACTGGTCCAATGGCAGTCATGACGGAAATATCAGGTGGTATCCAAGCGCAAAGATCGGCAATCTCGCCCGGACCATAGGTGCCCATTTCGGCAATGAAGACTTCCGTTCCATGGCTCAAATGCTCATTGATCGAGCGAGCAAGGCCACCTCGGTTGTTGAAGCTCGCTGGCGTCGCCACAACGGTTAGCGACCCTGACAGCAGCTGGGTCAAATGTAATTTGGTCGAGGTTTTGCCATAGCTGCCGGTGATCGCCACCACAGTTGGTTTGACCTCATGCAGCAGCGTGGCGGCCTGATCCACAAATCGCTGCATGCTTTTGCGCTCAAGTGGTTCGAGGAGTCGAAGCGCCCGGTCAATGATCCCGGGCAGAGCGACAACGACGAGTGCAATCCCAAGCGGAAGATCAACGACAAGGCCCGCAACCACGACAACCACAAGGCCAAGACCTGCGGTGACCAAGAACACTCGCTTCATTCGTTTCGTCATGGCCAGCGTTGATGTTCGTCCCCGAACTGAGAGTCCTCTGGGCTCAAGCACGGCAACGCCACCAAGCGCGATCAGCGCGCCATTTGCCCATGCTTCATGGTGTGTTCGAAGCAGAAAGAAGCAAACCAAAAGCGCGACATAGGCCGCTTCGGCCACGAGATTGATGGGGCGTGACACTGACCAACGAATTCGAAATTGGAGCACTGACCCGGGGAGATAGTGCTCACGCTGTGCAACACGAAGCCACCGAAGCACTTGCGCACGAAACCCAGCGAGAAGGCTGACAATGGCAAGAATCTCAAGGGCGACAATCATGCGAGGCGTTCCACTGCTTCAGCCAGCGCCGCCGCTGCATGCCGTGGCGTTTGATGATCAATCTCGCTGAGCACCGTCAATCTTGCTTGCGACAACATGGCTGCTGCCCGTTCCGCAATTGCTGGCGACACAGCGTCATCGTTTGCCCCCCATACGAGCTCAACGGGGACCGTGACCATCTGGAGTTCTTCTTCAAAGGACTCGTTGACCACCTTGACCAAAATCTCTCGCAGTAGCCCAGAGGCATTGTTGTAATCGGCCGAGCCGTAGCGACGGCGAGCCGCCTCGAGGCGTTGTTCTGAGACGAGATGCCACGCTCGAAGGGCCTTCACGAGTCGGTAGCCAGGAGGAGATTTCTTCTTGGACGGCGCATGCAACAACGGTGCGCCGGTGAGGACGAGTCCGGTGACCAAGTCTGGTCGCTTCGCGGCCAAACACACCGCAATTGCGCCACCTCGAGAGTGGCCAACGATGACGACAGGTCTTGTAAACGACTCGAGCAGTGGAACCAGCGAATCGGCATAGTCCCGAGTCGTGAACGCAAATGGCGGCAACGGCGTGGCACCGAATCCTGGAAGATCAACCGCAACTGCCGTGCGGTGTTCGAACTGTGGTCGCTCAAAGACCCGGTCAAAGTCTCGATGCGTCCTCCCCCAACCATGGAGCGCGAGAACTTCTACTTCACCATGTCCATGCTGAGCGCCAAAGATGCCTCCCGGCAGAGAACTCAGCATGAGGTAGCCACGAAACGGGCGCAAATAGACGGACAGGACACGAATGCATCCTAGAGACGCAACTGCTGGCCACCGAGTCAATGTGACCCACTTGCTAGGTTGCGGCCATGGCTGATCCATCTCAGAGCGCGCTTCATCGAGCACTTGCGCTGTCTACCGAAGCCCAACTCGACGCCATTACCTCCCCAGCGCGCCAACTCGCCATCATTGCCAGTGCCGGATCAGGAAAGACCAGGGTCCTGACGCTTCGCACTGCCTATCGCGCCAGTGAGGGCACGCTCGATCCAAGCAAGACATTGGTGGCTACCTTTTCTCGAAAAGCTGCAGATGAACTCCGCCATCGCCTGTTTCGCCTTGGCGTTCGAGATCTCACCTGCGGCACCATTCACTCTGTTGCCTTGCGGC
>CANFJV010000057.1 GCA_947447225.1 Acidimicrobiaceae bacterium | reverse complement strand
CCAAATCGGAAGTTCAAGACCAACGCCGTAACCCCGCCAGCGGCGAGGAGGCGCCCAAGAAGAGCAGGGATTTGATCGAGCAATATGGCTTGGAGTCTCGGGCGATAGAGATCACCCAAGCTGAACAACCACACCGCAATAATCGCGGCGCAAAACGTCGACAGCACGTGGACATGGAATGCCACGGATGGAAACATCAAGGTAATGAAGTCTGTGAGGAGAAGCGCCCGCCCAGAAACCGAGATCCTCTCAGGGAGAAGTCGCGATGGCATGCTCACTGATGATCACCTCGGAATATATGAAAAGTGTTTTTCATCGCCATCGTCTCGCCATGCATCAACTGAGCACGCGCCAACGACCTCAGGACCTCAAAACTGAACAACGGTTCAATGAATCCTGTCACGATGCCGCAATCTCTCAAATGAAAGGGTTGCCAACGCATACCCGAATCAACAGTTTAGAGAGTTGCAGAGGGTTTTCCCTGATTTGAGGCATTATTTGTTCGAATTTTACAGGGAATTCACAGATGGGCTTCAGCCCATGAGCGCTTGGCGAAGTAGGTCTGCATGGCGAGTCGGATCGCTGTAGCGAAGGACAAATTCACGTCCTGCCTGGCCCATGGATTGGCGAAGTTCGCGATTGCCAAGGAGTTGGAGCAACGCTTGCTTCCATTCCTCAGGAGTCGAGGCAAGCAAACCCGCTCCAGACTCGCTAATGATCTCGCAATTGACGCCAACGGGGCTCGCAATGCAGGCGACTCCAGCGGCCATGTACTGCAGCAACTTGTAGCCCGCCTTTGCCTTGGCATACTCGGTATTTGGTAGCGGCATGATTCCAACTGCCCAGTTGGCAAACATCTGATGCTCATCTTCTTGCTGCCACTCGACAAATTCCGACGGTCCATTCCACGGCTCGGACGACACCACTCGGAGGTGACCCTGCCCCATGGAAGAAAGCTCGGTAAAGACCTCTCGAAGTGGGTCGAGATAGCGAAGCCCTCCAGTTGTTCCCGCCCAGCCAATGAGGCCGTCTTCGCCCCCAGAAATCGAGACTGCATACCTTTCCACCTGAGGGACCGTTGGGAGAACGACCACGGGCCCGTGGGGCTTCGGCAAGGCCGAGGCAAGGCGTTCAGTACTCACCACGATGTGATCTGCTCGCCTCACCAGCCGTGCGGCTTGTTGGGGTCCGTAGATCCATCGTGCAAGTCGACCCTTTCCCTCCATTGAAGGCGTGAGGGAGAACAGGTCGTCATCGAGATCGAGGACCACTCGACCGGCAAAACGCTCAAGGGGGCGCACAACAAGACCTGGACCCATGGCGTACACACCACGTTGGACGAGCACTGCATCAAGACCTTGAAGGGAGCGTCGAAGTTCGAAGTACCGGCGGAGATACCGCCACGCGTGCGTGGCGAAGTACCGAACCTGCCCGATTCGGCCCGGATGGCGAACGGGTCGATCGTTGGCTAACAGCAGCTGAAGGTCGAGTCCATGGGCTTCGAGTGGCTCGACATACTGCAAGGCTCGAGCTCTTGTCGATGCACTCCACGCACCAAATTGCGTGATGATGCCAACGCGGTATCGGGCAGACTCAGGCATTTCGGCCACCGCACTGATTCGCCATGAGAAAGGCGTCGGCCAACAATTTCCGAAATGGCCGGAAACCCTCATCACCACGTTGGTTGCTCATTGTGCATGGCCTTTCGCTACGCCAAGGCGGCGCAGCGCTTCGAGTCGTTCGGCTGCGTGATCCACAAGCGGCGTGATTGGCGCCCTTGCCTCTTGGGTTGCAGAAAAGATTGTCGGTTGTGTGGATTGGTCGCCGAGCCATTTCGTGACATAGGTCTGGTCGGCGTCAAAGCGCTCTGCTTGGAGTTCAGGGTTGAAAATCCGGTTGTAGGGACTTGCATCGGTCCCAACTCCCGCAGTCCACTGCCAGCCATGACTGTTGTTTGCGCTATCGCCATCGATCAGGCGATGAAGAAACCACTTTGCTCCCCATTGCCAGGGCAAATGAAGGTCTTTCACCAAAAAACTTGCTGTCAACATTCGCACGCGATTGTGCATGTACCCCTCGGCGAGAAGTTGCCGCATCCCCGCATCAACAAGGGAGTAGCCCGTCTCCCCCCGAGCCCATGCGACAAATCGGGCTTCGGCCACTTCGCCATCGTCGGTTTCGATGAAGTTGGGGTTTAAGTCTTCCCACAACGTGTGCGGATTGAAGTGCGCAACATCTGCGTAGAACTCCCGCCAATACAGCTGTCGAATGAACGCAGCCCTGCCAGGCGTGTGTGTTCCAATCTTGTGAACAATGGTGCGAGGATGCAGCGTGCCGAAATGCAAGTCAGCAGAGAGCCGACTCGTCGAATCCTTGCCGGGAAAGTTTCGCTCTTCGTCATAGCGATCCACCAAATCGCCGAAGGTGGCAAGTCGCTCTTGTGCGCGGCGTTCTCCCCCACGAAGAAGCTGCGTTGGCGCCGAAGCCCCAACCGCGCTGATCCTTCGATCAACAATCTCTTCAAGCTTTTCAAGCGCTGGTCGATCAAAAGTTCGTTGTGATGCACTCCACTGCTTTGCCACTTTTTCGGTCGGTGGCTCGGTGCCAAACAGGCTCGCCGCCTTCCAATACGGGGTAAACACCTTGTAGGGCTGATCGCTACCCGACCGCACGCGTCCAGGGGTATTGAGGTAGGGGCTGTCAACGAATACCAACTCGATTCCACTTTCCCGGAGCACCTCGCTCACTTGAGCATCTCGACGCGCTCCGGCGGGACTCACTTCACCAGTGGCAAAGATTTTGACGGCGCCAACCGAGCGAGCAAGGGCACCGAGCACAACTGCCGGGTCGCCAACTTCGACCGTGAGTCGACCATCAAGGTCATGATGCAATTCTTCTATGCAGTCAAGCAAAAACGGTCGGCGAGCGGGACCCGCCATTGCGAACCGCCGAGGTTCGACGATGAAGACTCCAGCGAGTTGATCGCTGACCGACGCCGCGTGGCTCAGTGCGCGGTGGTCAAACAATCGCAGGTCGCGGCGAAACCAGAAGACTGCGGTCACCATGTTGCCGCCGATCGGAGCGTTTTTAGCCGGCGATCAAGGTGCTGTTCAATTGCCTCTGTTGCCAAGGTTGCCACTTCTGTTGCGGCTGAATTACTTGGCTCGAGCAGTACTCCTCGAAGTCCTCCAGTCAAGATTCGACGGAGCAGCGTGAGTGCTTGCGGAGAGACCGGTCGACCTCGTCGACAGGTCGCACACAGCATGCCGCCCTCTCGCGCCGCAAAGGCGACCAACGGCTCGTTGGCTCCGCAACTCACACACTGGTCAACGACGGGACCCGCACCATCAGCAACGAGTGCCTTCAAGAAAAATGCTGGGGCAATGAGTTCAACATTCATCAATGGATCATTCAGCGTTGAAAGCACATTGCCAACCATGGAAAACAGTGCTTGATCCTCATGGTCATCTTGAATGAGCTGGTCAGCAACTTCGAGCACCGCCATCGTCGAGGTGATGCGATCAAGATCACTTCGGATAACGGAATAGCCATCGAGCAACTGCACCTGACTGATGACGCCAAGGTCACTCCGCCCTCGCCAGACCACTAGGTGGACTCGACTTCCAAGCTCAAGTCGACCACCAAATTTCGACTTTGGTCGACGAATTCCCTTGGCAATCGCTCGAACCTTGCCCGAGTTTTTCGTGAGCAAAACGACGATGCGATCCGCTTCGGCGAAAGGGTAGGTGCGAAGCACAATCGCCTCTTCGCTCAGGTGACTCACGTCTCAAAATCCTGCTTTTGCGTCTCAGTGAGTTCATCTTCGCGCCCATCGCGTCGCCGAAATTTTGGCAAAGCGCGAAGTGGGGGGAATGCATTTGATCCCAGGGCGATAAGAAAGCCCACCGCAAGCATGGTGATGACAAGCTCAATTGCCCATGCCACTCCGTTGAGGCCAAGCCAGCAGATAAATCCGAAGAGCAATACGCCAAAACCCAGTGTGATACGGGTGACAATCACGGGTTAAGGCCTCCATAACGACGCTGTCGAGACTGATACTCAAGAACAGCATCGTAAAGGTCATGCCGGCGAAAGTCTGGCCAGAGCACTTCAGGAAAGACATATTCGGCATAGGCCGCTTCCCAAAGCAAGAAGTTAGAAATGCGTTGCTCTCCAGAAGTACGAACCACAAGATCTGGGTCAGGAATTTCTGGGTGATAGAGATATCGTGCGATGAGGCGCTCGTCGATTTTTGACGCCGACACACCATCTTCAACGATTGCTTTCACCGCGTCAGCAATCTCGGCTCGGCCGCCGTAGTTGAACGCCAAGGTGAGTGTCAGCGTGTTCTGCGACTTGGTCAGACGCTCCGTTTCTTCCATTCGACGCAGCACCTTGCGCGGTACGCGCCAGTCTCTGCGTCCGGCAAATTCCATACGCACACCCTTGGCGGCAAATTCATCTCGGCGTCGAACCAAGAGGTTCTCATTGAAATTCATCAAGAAGCGCACTTCGTCGGCTGGCCGTCGCCAGTTTTCGGTCGAAAAGGCGAACAGCGTGAGGTAGCGAATCCCGAGAGCAAGTGCACCATCGACCGCATCGACAATGGCCTCTTCACCGGCTGCATGACCGTCGGTACGAGGCAGATTTCGAGCACTCGCCCATCGTCCATTGCCGTCCATGACGCAAGCGACATGGCGTGGGATGTTCTTTCGGTCGATGTTGTTTGGCACGTCGTCGGGCACCGGCGTCACAGATACCTCACGGTGCAACGGTTGTCCCCCTCGACGTGCCACGCCATCAACCTACTGACCAAATGGACCCTCAAGTGACGATCCCGACCGCTACGGTGCTTGAGTGCCAATGAATGAGGACTTTCACTTCGATGCTCAAGCCTTGGACCGTGCCCGGTCGCTGCTTGATGGCGTGACGAAAGAACTTCCTGGTGGTGGAGAGCGTCGAGAGGGCCAGGAAAAAATGGTGGTGGCGGTTGCCAATGCCATGACCAAACGCCGACACCTCGTCGTCCAAGCGGGCACCGGTACGGGAAAATCCCTCGCCTATCTGCTGCCAGCGGCGCTCGCCGAGCGACCAGTCGTCATTTCGACTGCCACAAAAGCACTCCAAGATCAACTCCTCGCTCACGACCTTCCACTTGTTGCCGAGTCGGTCGCCCGTGACCTCACCTACACGGTGCTCAAGGGAAGGACCAACTATGCGTGCTGGTCCAAATTGGTGGACCTCGAACAACAAGGCCTTCAAGCTGCCTTTGATGACGTCGATGATCGACCCACCGCCCTTTCACAGGGTCGCTTCAAGGACCAAATCGAACAGATCATGGCTTGGGCGCAACGCAGCGCCAGTGGAGACCGAGCAGACCTTACGAACGAGCCCGACGAAAAAGTGTGGCAAATGGTGTCGATGACTCCACAAGACTGCCCTGGGGCAGCCAACTGCGACCAGGCATACCGCTGCTTCACCGAGACGGCGCGTGCTCGAGCGGCTTCGTCGGACATTGTGGTGGTCAATACCGCGCTCTATGGCTCGCACCTCGCTTCGGGGAAGGCGCTGTTGCCCGACCATGACGTCGTTGTCTTTGATGAAGCCCATGAACTTGAGGACATCTTTTCCTCAACCCTTGGCACCGAACTCTCCCCCGCTCGCTTTCATCGACTCGCGCAGGCATCAAAGAAGGCCGTCGGCAAAGACAGCATTGAGTTGCTGATGGCCCTTGACCTGTTCGGAGATGAATTAGAACAACTCCTCGCCGATCGAGAAGGTGAACGCGTCCTCGAACAAGGTGCAGATGAGGCCTTACGCTCATTTTTTCTTCGAGCAGAAGCGAAAGTGAAAGCGCTCATTGAAGCAGTGCGGGCCGAAGGTGACGCACCAAGTGGACTCATGAAGCGCCAAGCTGCAATCGGAACCGCTACCCATCTCGTTGGCGACCTTCAACGGTTTTCTGAATGCGGTGACGACGAGGTTGCGTGGATTGGTGGGACTGGTCGCCGCCGAACCTTAGAACTCGCCCCCATTGACTTAGGGCCGACCCTAGCCAACTTGCTATGGAGCGAGGTGACGGCAATTCTGACCAGTGCCACGGTCCCGTCAAACATCGGCGCTCGTCTCGGGATGGCTAAAGGTGAAGTTGACGTCATTGATGTTGGCTCTCCTTTCAACTATGGCGAACAAGCGATGCTGTACGTGGCCAAACACCTCCCGAGTCGAAACGACCCCACCGCCGAGCCAGCAATCATTGAGGAGCTCGTGGAATTGATCAACGCCGCTGGTGGGCGAACCTTGGCACTGTTCACCTCTCGTCGCTTCACGGACATTGCCGCAGCGGCTGTTCGATCACGCGTTGACGTGCCGATACTTGTGCAAGGCGAGGCCCCGAAAAATCGCCTCCTTGAGCAATTTCGAAATGACCATGCCACTTGTCTCTTTGCCACAATGGGGTTTTGGCAAGGCGTGGATCTACCCGGCGACACCTTGCGACTCGTCACCATTGATCGCTTGCCGTTCAATCGTCCCGATGATCCGCTACTCAACGCTCGCCGAGACCGTGCGGGTGACAATGCGTTTATGAGTGTTGATGTTCCCCGAGCCGCAGCATTGCTTGCCCAAGGTGCAGGTCGTTTGATCAGGAGTGCAACCGACAAAGGTGTCGTTGCTGTCTTTGATAGTCGTCTTGCGACATCTCACTATCGCCATCAACTTCTCGCGGAGTTTCCCCCCATGCACCGCACCATCACGAAACGTGAAGTGATCGGCTTTTTGGAAGGCTTGTCGGACTAGTAGCCGAGTCGATCAAGCGCATCATCTCGGCGCTGCCAGTGCTTTTCAACCTTGACGAAGAGTTCCAAAAACATCTCCGCCGCAAAGGCTTCACGCACTGCCACACCAACATCGTGAAGGACCGCTCCACCTTTGCCAATGACGATGCCCTTTTGTGAGTCGCGTTCCACCAAGATCTCCACTTTGACTCGCGGCCATTCCCATTCGGAAACTCGACAAGCTATGGAGTGTGGCAATTCGTCATGGGTTCGTTGCAGCAATTGTTCACGAACGAGTTCGGCCAACTGCACCGCTTCTGGAGAATCGGTGGTGACATCGGTTGGGTAATAGGCTGGGCCTTGCGGCAGCGAGCGAATGATGTGGTCAACGAGTACCTTGGCGCCTTTACCCGTCTTGGCCGACACGGGAAAGTAGTCAACGTTGACCTTGGTGAAGGACTTGGCGGCGAGCAGTTCATCAACCACACTTGACACTGCCAAAAGACGCTCGGCCACTTGTTCAGGGCCAGACTTATCAACCTTGTTGACAACGACTTTCAGTGCCGCGTTACTACGGTTCCCGACCGCCAAAATGGCTCGCTCAAGCACCATCTTGTCGCCAGGTCCAATTGCACTTCCGGCTTCCACCATGGCAACGACCACATCAACGTCTGCCAGCGCGTCAAGAGCGGATTCATTGAGGCGAGCGCCGAGCGTAGTCTTTGGTTTGTGGAGACCTGGGGTGTCGACAAAGATCACCTGCGCGCCTTCAGTTGAGTAAATACCGCGCACTTGGAACCTTGTGGTGTTTGGTTTTGATGACACGATGGACACCTTGTCGCCAACCATTTGATTCACCAGTGTGGACTTGCCAACATTTGGTCGACCAACAATGGTGCAAAAGCCACTCTTAAATGTTCCCGCATCAGTCCCTTCATCACCAAAGAGATCATCTCTGACATACGGGTTTCCATCTCGGTCGTAGAGCACGGCACCTAGCGTCAGCGCAGCGTCTTCGACGTCGTCATCTTCTTCGTCATCTTCTTCGTCATCGAGTTGCGCAAGCAGCTCGTCAAGTTCCTCGACATCGACCACATCGTCGCGGTCATCGAAATCGTCATCTGGCGTTTCGATGGCGTCGTCAGTCACGGTCATCTTCTTCCAAAGCATCAATACGGACGAGGTCGATCCTTCGTCCCTTCACCCGTTCAACGGTCAGCCGGTACCCGTGGACTTCCACCGATTCACCGACCTTTGGCACTCGACCAGCTACATCAAGAAGCAAACCTGCAACCGTGTCCCACGAACCTTCGGGGAACTTGGTCCCGAGTAATTCATCGAGATCTTCTAAGTTGAGGCGACCAGCCACGCGGACCACACCGTCATCACCGCGATTGAAATCCACCTCGGCTTCTTCATCGAATTCATCGGTGATTTCACCAATGAGTTCCTCAATCAGGTCTTCCAAGGTGACAAGTCCAGCCGTGCCACCAAATTCATCAACCACGAGTGCTAAGTGAAAACGCTCAGCCTGCATTTCGCGCATCGTGCCGGAGAGTTTCTTCGTCTCGGGCAAGAACCGTGCTGGACGCGTATGCGCGTCAACCCGATCGCTGCCATGGCCAAGATGTTCCGCTCGCATCAAGTCTTTCGTGATCGCAACACCAACCACGTCATCAACGGACTCTCGGCATACTGGCATCCGAGAGAACCCGGCAGCGAGCGCTTCACGAAGTGCTTCGGTCACACTTAAGTCCGCATCGAGCGTGGCCATGTCAGGTCGAGGCACCATCACTTCACGAACCACCGTGTCGCCAAATTCAATCAGCAGGCCAATGTAATCACGTTCGACTTCTTCAATGACATTGTCATCAGCCGCAACATCAGCCATGGCCAAGAGTTCTGATTCTGTGACCAGTGCACCTTTAGAGCCGTCTTCGCGGTGGCCAATCAAGATATTGGCCAGCCCAATGAGCACCATGGAAATCCACCGCACTGGTGGGAACGCGATCACGGCTTTCACGAACGGAGCCATCAACAGTGCCGCACGTTCAGGGTGATGCACCGCCCAGTTTTTTGGAACCGCTTCGAAGACTACAAAGATGACCACGACTTCAAACACCGTCGCCGCCGCGATTCCCCAGGCGCCAAAGAAGCGTTCGGCCAACACACCAATGAGGGTTGCCGAAATCAATTGGCACACCAAAATGCACAACAAGACCGGGTTCAAGAACCGTTGTGGGTGTTCCACGAGTTCCACTAAGTCATGGGCGCCATGGCGCTCATCGTCAGCTAAGGACTTGGCCTTTGCTTTGCTCATGCGCACGAGTGCGGTTTCAGCCATCGCCAAAAGACCCGATGCAACAAGCAGCACCAGCACCGCTCCGGAAAGCGCAGCTTCTGTTCCGTGGAGTGAACCAATCATTGACGCGGTGCTCCCCAGTTCGAGCTGAAGTGTTCGGTCAAGAGTTTGCGCTCAAGTGCTTCCATTACTTCGGCCTCTTGTTCTTCCATGTGGTCATGGCCGAGAAGGTGCAAGATGCCATGCACGAGCAACAGGGCAGTTTCGTCATCGTCACTCGTGTCATGCGCGATGGCGTTGGACTGTGCAATCGTCGGGCAAATCACCACGTCGCCGAGCAGTGTCGTTGGGGCGGCTAGTGGCACCGATCCCGGCCCGCTTCCACCTTGGTCGGGTGACCTTCCCGTGAATTCGGTTTCGTCTTCGATTGGAAACGACAGCACGTCGGTCGGACCTTTTTTGCCGAGAAACTGCTCATTGAGCGCAGCGATGGCGTCTTCATCAACAAACAAGATGTTCATTTCTACGTCGCCAGAAATTCGCTGGGCTTCAAGCACCTTGGCTCCAAGGTCAATCCACCGGTCAAGGTCAATGTCAACCGAATGTTGCTCATTGGCACCGAAGAGTTCAACGGCCACTTTTGCCACCTTGCGCTTGCTCGTACGCGTCGATGATGTCGGCAACGATGCGATGACGCACCACGTCACGCCGCGAAAAGTGCACAAACGAGATGCCGTCAATGGTCCCGAGGAGGTCTTCAATACCCACAAGTCCCGAACGGCCGCCCGGTACGTCAATCTGGGTCACGTCACCGGTCACGACAACTTTTGAGCCAAAGCCGACACGAGTCAAAAACATCTTCATCTGCTCGGGGCTGGTGTTTTGTGCTTCGTCCAAGATGATGAATGCATCGTTCAGGGTGCGGCCACGCATGAAGGCCAGTGGCGCAACTTCAATGGTGCCTCGCTCCATCAGGCGACCAGTTCCTTCGGGGCCGAGTAAGTCAAACAATGCGTCATAGAGCGGCCGAAGGTATGGGTCGACTTTGGCCATCAAGTCACCAGGCAAAAATCCAAGGCGCTCGCCTGCTTCAACCGCCGGCCTGGTCAAGATGATTCGATTGACCTGTCGGTTCTGCAGTGCTTGGACGGCCATTGCGACGGCCAAGTAACTCTTTCCCGTTCCTGCTGGGCCGACACCAAAGGTGATAGTTGACGTGGCAATGGCATCGCAGTAACGCTTTTGACCCGCAGTATTTGGCCGAATAGTGGTTCCCTTGGCACTGCGGAGTAACTGCGAGGTCAAGACTTCACTTGGGCGAACATCTTCCCGAGCCATCTCAACCGTTCGTCCAATGGTGATCGGGTTGAGGCTTTGACCTGACTGCAAGACAACAACGAGTTCTTCAAACAATTTGGCCACTCGGGCTGCATCAGGACCGGTGCAATCAATGACATTGCCCCGAACAGACACGGTGGTTTCAGGAAAGGCCCGCTCGATCAGACGGAGGTGCTCATCGCGTCCACCAAGTAGTCCCACCATGAGGTGATTGCTTGGAACGACATATTCCGCCACGGTGCCAGGCTCGACACGCGAGGGCACTTCTGGCTCGTCAGCATTGGTCAATGACGTACTCACCCAGGTGGCCAGGTCATTGATCGACCTGCGAGAACATGGAGATGCAAGTGCGGCACGGTTGATTGCGAGTCGGGACCAACGTTCATCACAAGCCGATAGCCACGAGTCGCTGGGTCAAGGCCCGCATCTTCGGCCACCTGCTTCGCCACCGCGGTCATTTCCACCAGTACCGCTGCGTCACTGACCTCAAGGTGCGCAGCATCAACGATGTGACGAATGGGAATTACCTGCACATGGAGCGGCGCTTGAGGATTGATGTCTTTAAAGGCAACCACATTGGCGGTTTGTGCCACGATCTTGGCCGGAATTTCCCCGGCGGCAATTCCACAAAAGATGCAATCCATACTCATATTCTTAGCGCCACAAAGCCTCGATGGTGCTCAGGACGCATGGTTGGCAACTACATCGCCACTGCGAAGTTGTGTCAACAGCTGGCCGGCGGCAACAGTTGCGGTTTCTGCCCGCAAGACAGTAGATCCGAGGCTGACGGTTGGAAGTCCCAGTGCGAGCTCAGCGTCTGACCAGCCACCTTCGGGTCCAATGGCGATTGCGCCGAGATTGCTCGTTGGTTGGTCACCGCCAATTTGCCCCAGCGTGAGGTTGGAATAGGCCGCTTTCGCCTCGCTCAAGGTCATTGGACCAACAAGTGCTGGCAGCGTCACCCGGCGACATTGACCCGCAGCGCTCACTGCGAGTTTGTCGAGTCGAAGACGGTGACGTTCACCACGTTCATCACCCCATTTAACGACCGACCGATCGCACATAAGCAACACGATGATGTCGACGCCGAGTTCCACCAACTTCGAAAATGCCCATTCAGGACGGTCGCCTTTGACAGGAGCGAAGGCCACAACCGTCGGGTGCTCAGGAATTGCTTCCTCAACAATGTTGCCAATAGGTTCAAGCGGAGTGCCGAGGCCAACATACGTGCAGGGCCGCCACTTCCCTGATCCATCAGCGGCAATAACCGACTCGCCAGCACGCAGGCGAAGAACTCTGGTCAGGTGATGATCGTCATCTGACGTGAGTGTTGGCTGATTGAGGTCGCCAACAAACACTTGGGCCTTTGCCGCTGCACGTATGAGCAGTCCGCTTTGCTGTTGAGAAGTAGTCACGAGAAGGCAGACCGTAGTCGGTTGAACAGGCCAGGTTCTTCATGTTCGGCCACCGACTCACCTCGGAGGCTTGCGAGTTCCCGCAAGAGTTCTTCTTCGCGCTCGGTAAGCGAGGTGGGCACATCGACCACCACATGGAGATAAAGGTCTCCACGGCCACGGCCTTTCAAGTGTGTGATCCCCTCACCTTTGACCTTGGTGACGTGGCCGGGCTGTGTTCCATGCGCAACGGTGAGTGTGGTCGTGCCGTCGAGT
>CANFJV010000056.1 GCA_947447225.1 Acidimicrobiaceae bacterium | reverse complement strand
TCTCGAAGGCCGCCATTGATCAACTGGTGTCCTATGCCGCCGAAGAGCTCGGCGACCGGGGCATCCGGGTCAACTCTGTCCAGCCCGGCATCATTGATGACGAACTCATGAGTTTCATCACCGCTGGTGGGGCACTCCTCGATGACTACTTGGAGCAAATGCCGCTCAGCCGAGTTGGCAAGGTCGATGATGTCGCTCGAGCCGTTCGATTCTTGTTGTCGGACGAATCCGAATGGATCACCGGTGAGCACTTGGGTGTTGATGGTGGCCACCAGACCCGTCGTGGTGCGAACTACGGACTGCTGTTTGGCTGATGCTTAGGTCAGCTTGAGCGTGAAGCTTGCGGTGCTCGGAAACACATCAGCCGTGCCAGCAAATCCCGCAGAGAGTTGATAGGTGCCTCGACCAAGTGTCGGTGGAGCCGTGCACTGAGCTGCGCCACTCACCAGTGTGGCCTGGCAAAGCACCCGCGTCCCAGCACGGAAGGTAATCACTCCTGTTGCCACGCCTGGGAATCCGCTGACACGCAGCACGACTGGTGTGCGAGCAACCGCAACCGCGGGTAGGGCTTTGGCCGTCAGTAGCGGATGTGTTCGCACCACGCTGAATGCGACTGCTCCAGAAGATCCGGCATAGGTCGAGTTGCCGCTGTAGGTCGCAGCCACGCTGTAGCGCGCATTCGGCAACGCATGCAGCGATGCAGGTGACGAGCAGCGTGCAACTCCACCAACGAGATTCGCCACACACCACACAGATCCAGCCCGCGAGAACGTCACGGTTCCGGTGGCTTGCCGTGGGGTGACCGTGGCGATGAGCGTTGACGAGGTTCCATAGGGCACGGCCACCGGTGTTGCCGTGAAGGAAGTTGACGTTTGCGCCTTTCGTGCCACGACATGAATGGTCGACGCTGCGGTGTTCGTACTCGATGCCAGTCGTTCAACCCCCATGGTTGTGGCAAAGGTTCCTGCACTCAACGGTGGAATTGTGGCGCTGCAGACCGTCGTGCTCGCGCATTGCGCGGTCACATTGACCGAGCCGTTAATGGTCAAGATGTCACCGCTTTGAATGGGTATGAATCCAGTTCCGCGGATCGTGACTGCCGTTGCGGTCTGGGCGGAGAACGTCGACGGAGTAATCGAAGTTATCGACACATTGAGATTCTTCGTTCCCCAGTACCAACACATTGCAGCTGCCAGGCCGGGCACGCTCAAGTTGTAGTGGTAACCGCCATCAAGACCGGTGACTTGCGGCGTCCCGAAACCACTTGCCATATCAAATCCGGTTCGACTTTGATAGACGCCGGAGTGATAGTTACCAACGTCGTTATTCCCCGATGTCACGTCGTAGAACATTTGCTGGCGGATGTTGGACCGAGTCGCCATGGCGTAAAGCGCCTTGGGCAACACGCCAGCGTCGCCGCCGACGTTCGAACCCCAGGTCGAGCAATACGGCGAAGCCGAGACAATGGCAGAAATTCCCGACCAAATAGGCGCCGACAGACTGGTTCCACCAAAGGTGGTCCATTTCCCGTTCGCATAGATCACCATTCCTGTTGCTGGATCGCCAACTGCGCTGACGTCAGGAACCTGGCGGGCATATCCGCTGTTGCAACTCGAGGCCGTCCAGCTGTCATAGGCAATGAGGCCAGGAATCTGAGGCTTGAATTGATACGACGGCATGCACCAGTCCGCTGACGTTCCTCCGCCTGTGCCGCTTGTCCCGTCATTCCACACCACTTCAGAGTCCGGCGTAATGGTGGTGCCACCAACTGCAATGACATTTTGCTGACTTGCTGGCTCTGACACTTCAAGCGAAGAGGAGTCCGAGCAATCGGCAGAACCGTCATCGCCAGAGGCGACAAATACCGACTGGCCTTGGGCGGCGGCTTGATCAAACAGAACCCCCATACCCGAAACGATCGATTGATCGGAGTTGTTCTCGCAAATACCCCACGAAATTGCGATGGCATTGTCCATGTTGGTGTTCACAATGTCCGAGATGCTGTCGTAGGTGCCTTGTGGCGATGCGGGGGCATACTCCACATCAATCGTTGCTCCCGGGGCAATGCCGATATTGGCTTCCACATCGAGTGCCGCCTCGCCAGAGGAGACGGCGCTGTCGGTGCCGCCATCAACACTGAATTCATTCACCGTTGCGTGTGTGCCAAAGCAGGCCTGGAACGTGTCAACGTCACTCATGTCGAGCGCATCGATTTCAGGGATGGCAATGCGAACGCCGCTGCCGACATCATTCAGTCCATAAAGCGGCCCCATGCCGTAGTAGTAGCCAAGAAAATCGGCGGTGTAGCCGCCATTGGCATCTGACTCAGCAATGGCGTCTTGACAGGCAACAGCGGTTGTGGCGTGTGGTTTGTGGATCGTCGAAGCAAGTGGGAGCGCAGTCGTGTGGTGGATTTGGTGGGCGAGCGAATGAGCAATCGGAAGGTCGCTCAAGCCCAAGACGCCAACGACGGTGTGGGCGAGTTCGACCGGAATACGCGGCGACAGAGACACTGACTGGTAGAGGTGCTTGGTCTGAAGATTACGGACACGACGCAACACCGTGTTGAAGGTCGCGTTGACGGTTGCCGCCTTCCCGCGAACGCTCATTTCAAAGGGATGCGTCGCATCGGTTGCGGTTGAAAATCCCTGGGCGCGGAAAAAGTCTTCGACGCTTCGGATCGATGCGTCGGACGGACCAAAGCGTTGGCCAAATTCTCCGGTTGTCAAGAAGTGGTGAAACTGAGGACTACTTCGATCACTGACCTGGGCAATGAACGATGACACCGCACTCCGGTCACTTGGCGCAAGAAGGATCTTGGCCGAAACCAACGTGTTTGGTGCAAGCGGGGCAATAACGCGTTCGGACGACCGCAGCGGCATCGCATGTTGGGCCATTGCCGGCGCTGCCGTTGCTGTGGTCTCGGCCAAGGTGGCGGTAACCGTTGATGCCACAACGGCCAAAGCGGCAACAACTGCCAAGTTGCGTTGTCGAAGGACTCGATATTGCATGGCACTCCAATACTCACGTCACCGAAAGTTGCCATCCAAAGAGGCACGCCAACTCGAGCACCTGCAATTTGCGAGGCCTACTTGCAAGGTAGCACGACCCTGTTTCATGAAGTGGTGTCAGATGAAGAGCGTGCCTAACTGCAGGTAGGGCAGGTACCCATGAGATCAAACCGGTGGCCGGTCACGATATAGCCAAGATCACTTGCGGCCTCCGCCGCATCGGCGAGTGCACGCTCCAACCTCGAAGACGGTTCAATGTCGGCCACTGCACCACAAGAAGAACAGACCAAATGATGATGGTGATGGCCAGTCAAGTCTTCGGCCAACTCGAAGCGTCCTTCACCATCGGCACCAGCCAAGCGCACGAGCACTTGGGCGTCGACAAAGGCGGCAAGTGAGCGGTAGGCCGATGATTGGGGCACGTTGCTCAACCGTCCGAGCAGTTCTGCGACCGTCAAGGGGCGTTGGGCTGTGATGAGGGCCTCAATGATTGAACGTCGAGGAGGGGTATAGCGCTGGTTTACCGCGTGGAGTCGTTTGGCCACATGTTCATGAGTGACGTTGCCAGTTGGGTGGAGTTCAGTGGCCATGGCGGTGACCTTTCACGGAGGTGAGAACGGCAACGATGCCGTAGGTGGAAGCGGCGAGCAACGTAATTGCAGCTGAAGGTGGAACGAATGGTGAAAGACCGGCAATGACCGTTCCGCCAACGACGGAGCCAACGGCAATGGCGACACTGAGTCCCATTGCGGTGAAGGGGCTCCTCGTCAGTTTGAGCGCGGCACCAGCGGGTGCGCTGAGAAGACCAACCAACAGCAATGCGCCGACTGACTGCACTGCGAGCGCTGCGGTGAGGCCAACAAGGCCGGAGAACATGGTGGCCAAGACTTCAACGTGTACGCCTTTGGCAATCGCAACTGGACGGTCAATCGTCGAGAAAATGAGCGGTCGTCCGAGGACGACCATGGCGCCAATGACCACCAGTCCACCCACAACCGTGAAGGTGACTGAGGCGGTCGAAATCGAAAATAACGAGCCAAACAAGATGGCGGTGGACGTTGCTCCACTCGCACCATTTCCTAACGCCGCACTGAGGGAGAGGAACAAGGTGCCAAGACCCAAGATCCACGCAAAGGTGGTTCCAATCACTGAATCTGCTGATGGCGCGCGTCTCCCGAGCAACTGCAGTCCAATCGCACAGCCAACACAGGAGACGACGAGGCCAATGCCGGTTGATAGTCCGACCAAGAACGCGGCCAGCGCTCCGGTGAAGGCCACGTGGCTGAGTGCGTCAGCGGTGAAGAGCTCGCCACGCAGCACAAGCACCGTGCCAACAAGCCCACAGATCGCCGATACCAGTGAACCAACGAGGAGTGCGACGAGGAAGAAGTGTGACGAAAAAAGTGAGGAAAGCGTGGTCATGTCGCCACCGCCACTTTTGTGCGGAGGGGCCGAAGTTGCACCGCGGTGGCGGCAAGAAACATCACCATGCCAACGGAAGTGATGGAAAACCCGAGTGGCAGCACTGGAACAAAAAAGGAGCACCCAATACCAACCCACACAATGGCGAGGGCCACGCCAACCGATACCGCACCACTCACCCAAATACGCGTGACCAGGCGTTGCGCAATCGTTGCCGGCATGACGAGCAAGGCAAAGACCAGCAGGGCTCCGGTGATTTGACTGGTTGAGGCAATGACAAGCGCGAGGACGAAGGTGAAGGTGGCTGACAGCCTCGCTACTGGCAGACCCGCTGCTTCTGCGGTTGTTGCATCAAAGGTGGCCAAGATAAGCGGTCGGGCCATGGCAATGGTCGCGAGCAGGCAAAAGGCACCAACAATGCCAATCACGATCACGTCGGTCGAGGTGACGCCGAGAAATGAACCAAACAGCAGTGAGGTGGTCGAGTCAACAAATGACGGTGTGGTCGAAATGGCAATGAGTCCAGCGGCGAGCGCAACCGCTTGCACGGTTCCAGTCGTCGCATCGCGAAATGCATCGCGTTGGCGTCGCTCCGATCCGCGTCGCCCCGCAATGAGTGCGGCAAGCACCGTCGAGACGTAGTAGCCAACCTGGGGTGGCAGGCCAAATGCCAACGCCACGCCGGCTCCAGGAAACGACACCATGGCCAAGGTGTGTCCCAAAAAGCTTTCGCGTCGAAGGACCATGACCCATCCGAGTGCCCCCGCCACAATGGCGACCATTGTTCCGGCAATGAGGGCATGGCGGAGGTAGGGGTAGGACCACATGGTCGAAAGGTCCGTCCACGGATTGAGCGAGAAGGTCGGCTGCATGATTAGTGGTGGTGACCACCATGGCCGCCGTGGGCGTCTGGTTGTCCAACGACGACGAGTCGACCGGTAGATGTGGTGAGGACGTCGACGGGAGTGTCGTAGAGCTGCGAAAGATTCTCTGAGGTGATGACCTCACGTGGTGTTCCTGCAAGTGCACCGCCATGGGCCAAGTAGATGACCTGGTCCAAGTGGGCCAAAATTGGATTCACGTCGTGAGCAACAAGCAGCACCGTCACTTCTCGCTCTTTACAAATCGTGGCAATGAGCTCCGCCACGGCTGCTTGGTTGGGCAAATCGAGCGAATCGAGTGGCTCATCAAGGATGAGCAAGCGGGGCCGTCGCACCAGAGCTTGGGCAATGAGCAGCCGCTGTTGTTCGCCACCTGAGCACTCGCCAATGGACCGATTTGCATAGGCCGTTGCCGAGACTTGCTCGAGGACTGCGTCGACTTGGGCTTCGGCTGCGCGAGCTCGAGCAGAGAACTTGGTGGCAAAGGGAAGGGGCATGCCCCACCGGTCACCATCAAGGCCGAGTCGAACAAGATCGCGGCCAGAAATTCTGACCCCTGCGTCGAAGTGATGGCGCTGTGGGAGATACCCCACACTTGGTCGAGCAATTTCCGGGCGGTCTCCAAAGACGGTGACCGTTCCGTGAGCGAGGCCGAGCAGTCCAAGGGCAGTCTTGACCAACGTGGATTTCCCCACGCCATTTGGACCGAGGACGGCGACAAACGAACCAACGTCGATTTCAAGTGAAACGTGGGAAAAGATCGTTCGCTCTCCGAGTTCTACGGCAGCATTCGTCCAGGTGAGCGCCGGGCGCTTCAACGGTTCTTTCGTCATTCGAGTTCCTTCGTCAGTGCGTTGCGTAGTGCATGGAGTTGCCCGGCTTGCCACTCGGCGAAGCTTTGGTTTCTCGGTGGTGTTTCAGTCATCTGCACGACCGGAATTGGTGGGGTGAGGCTGCGGGCAAGGGCAACTTGGGCTGCAACGGCAGGAGTGACGTTCTGCACGTTCTCCAAGTACAGCGATATGGCGTGGCGTCGGAGGTCACGGTTGATGAGGGAAAGGTCATGAGCGGTTGGCTCCCCACCTTCGCTGACCGAGAACAAGAAACGCTGCGGGGTGGCAACGTGGAGGTGCAGGTCGTCCATGAGCAGAGAAAACATTGACTCTGACGCACCGATGTTCATGCCGGCTGCGTTCGTGCGGATCCACGAGCGCTGCGCGTTGTAGTCCGCCAGTGTCACGGTGCGAAACGCAACGGCGCGCTGATGAAACACCGAGGCCAAGTTTGGGCGAATCTGGCTGAGATCATGATCAATGATCCGGGTCATGGCTTCCACATCGCTTGGGGAATACCAGCGGTGTGGATTGGCTCCGAGGCCAAGTTGGAGGCGTTCGCCCACATTGGCAACGAGTGGCTCGTGGCCAGATGCTGCAATAAGCCGGGTCATCCACGAGTCATAGCCAAGTCCGTTGAGGACGACATAATTCGCCACTGCTACTGCATTGGCATCTCGCGGAGATGGCTCGTAGCCATGGGGGTCAATCGTCGGACTCGAAATGACATTCGTAACGTTGACGTCCTTTCCACCTATGGCGGAGATGATCGATCCCCACTGACGTTCCGCTGCCACGACGACGATGGCGCCCGACGTGCTTGGCGCCACGGTGGTGCAGGCCGAGCCCAGCACCGCCACGGTGGCCAGTGTGAGGCCACACAGGGTGTGGCTTTTGCCTCCTCGACGCCAACGCATGGAAGAACCCTAAGTGAGAATGATTCTCATTACAAATTCATGCGGTCGAGCGCGCGGTGGTGTGGGTCCTGCCAACCATGAACAGGCCAACATGGCGACATAGGGTTGACCCATGGCATCGGTGGTGACGTGGCTTTCTGATCGCCATGGAGGCGTGTCACTTCCCCCGTTTGATTCCCTCAATCTCGGACTCCATGTCGGTGACGACGACACGGCAGTGATCGAGAATCGTCGACGAGCCTGTGCCGCAGTTGGGGCGACCCTTGACGACCTTGTCGTGGCCAATCAGGTCCATGGCGCTCACGTGACGGTCGTTGGCGGGGAGCACCGCGGCCGAGGAGCAACAACGCTCGAAACTGCGATTCCGCAAACCGATGCGCTGATTTGTGAGACGACGTCGGTAGTGATTGCAATTCTGGTGGCCGACTGTGTGCCCGTTGCAATTGTTGATGACCGCGGTGGTCGTGTTGGTCTGGCTCACGCGGGATGGCGCGGTATTGCTGCAGGTGTGCTTGAAGCCACCGTTTTGACCATGCTCGAGCGGGGAAGCTTGATGACGAACTTGCGTTGTGAGGTTGGACCTGGCATTTCCGCCGAGCGATTTGAAGTGGGTGAAGAAGTCGTTGAGCAATTAGGGCTTCACCCGAACAGCGAGCATGTCGACCGGACACAGCTGAGGCCCCATGTCGACTTAACCGGTGTCGTTCTTGATCGCCTTGTTGGCATTGGTCTCGAGCGCTCGATGATTTCGGTCAGTGACGAACGCACCGGGGATCGGTATTTCAGCGCCCGGTCGGGTGCGCAAACCGGTCGGTTCGCCATGTTGGCCAAGATCTTGGACAATGGAGAGTGATGGAACCCTTCTCCTGCACCTTTACCGGTTTCGAGATCACGCACGAAACCGGTCAAATTTCTGGTTCCTATCTCGTCGCTGGCATCTCCTTTACTGAAGTGTGGAGCGTCGGAGAAGGGGTTGATCTTCACCACCCCGCCACCCAAGCCGCAATGCAATGGGTCTATCTCTTTGCTGGGGTCTCCTATGCCAAAAGTCATGCGGCAACCGTGCTTGACACTGGCGAGATTGCTCTAACTGACAAAGAAGCGGCATTCTTGGCCACCTTCTATCGAGAAGGTCTCGGAGAATTCGCCTACCGAAACAACTTGCCACTCCTTCCAATTTCTGTTCGAGGGCCACGGGTGGCAAAGCGGGACCTTGTGCCGCTGCCAACACTTGACCACGGCATGCTCATTCCCTTTGGTGGCGGGATTGATTCCATTGTCACGGTCGAAGCAGTGAAGCGTGAAGGCCAGTCGGCGCGACTGTTCATCTGCGGCCGACCTGGCGACGCCTTTCCAGCGATTGAAGCTCCAGCGGCAGTTACCGGCCTCGACACTGTGCGAGCCACGCGTCAACTTGATCCGTTGATCTTTGACACCGCGGCCAACGGTTGGCTCAATGGACATGTCCCGATCACCGGCGTGCTGTCAGCGTTGGCGGTCGCCGCCGCCCTCGCTCATGGCCATTGCGGCGTGCTGATGTCGAACGAACACTCCGCCAGTGTGCCCAATGTTGCGTTGGAAAATGGCGAGTCAATCAATCACCAGTGGTCAAAATCCGAACACTTTGAAGTGGCCTTCCAGGAAATTTTGGCCGAGACCTTTGGAAAAGGGTTCTCGTTTGGTTCGTTTCTGCGGGACAGGTCGGAGTTGTGGGTCGGCGAGCAGTTTGCGCAAGCCGTTGCCTATCACTCGTCATTTCGCAGTTGCAACAAGGCCTTTCGTCAAGACCCGGCTGGCCGACTCACCAAATGGTGCGGGACCTGTGACAAGTGCTGCTTCATTGACCTCATGCTTGCTCCTTTTTTGCCAAAAGCCGCACTGTCCGCAATTTTTGATGGCAACGAGCCACTCGAAAACAACGAGCTCGCTGCACAGTTCGCCACCCTTGTGGGCCTCAGCCCAACGACCAAACCCTTTGAGTGCGTGGGTGATCCAACCGAATGCGCGGCTGCGGCGACACTGGCAGCCCGTCGAAGTGACCGAGCAACGAACACGATGCTGTTGGAGATGAGTAGCCAATGCGGCCTTAGTGACTTGGTGATTGCGTCGCTCTTTCTGCCGCTCCCGAGTGTGTGGTCGAAGAACTGAAATGGCGCTTACCTTCGATGACTTGAGGGGAAAACGCGTCGGAATCTTTGGTCTTGGTGTTGAAGGACAAGCAGCTATTGGTCGAGTTCTTGGCCTCGCGCAATCGGTGGTGTTGGTCGATGACGCTCCTTGTTCACTACAAGGCGCGCTCGTGACCAGTGAAGGCGGCCTTCAGGCGTTGCGTTCATGTGACGTCGTCTTGAAGACTCCTGGGATCCCGAAAGATCGGGCAGACGTCAAAGAACTACAGCGAGCCGGTGTGGTGATGACGTCTGGCCTCGATCTTTGGCTGCACAGCGTGGACTCTGCGTCTGTGGTGGCAATTACCGGCACCAAAGGAAAGTCAACGACGACGACGGTCTTTGGCCACCTCGCAAACGGCCTCGGCATCGACACTTTGGTGGCCGGAAATATTGGCGTGGTTCCCTATGACCAAGAAGTAAGGACCACGCAGCGTCTCACGGTGCTTGAACTTTCGTCGTTCCAAGTTAGTTCTCTGACCATGAGCCCACCACTTGTCGGGATTACTTCACTTGGCCAAGATCACCTTGATTGGCACGGATCGGTCGAGACCTATGTCGCCGACAAGTTGGCGCTCGCGAGCCGACCAGGGGCGCGTCTTGCCATTGTGGCGGACACACCAGAACTGCGAGCGGTTGCCGAACAACTTGGCCCTCGGCCGCGCTTTGTTGCCCCAACAGCACTTGATGGCGAGATTGCTTCGCTCCTCGGGCTTGTTGGCAGCCACCACCGAGAAAATGTTGCGGTTGCTCGGGCACTGCTTGAAGAAGTACTTGGCCCACAACAAGAAGCGCACTTGTTGGCGGCTGCTCGTGGCTATCAGCCGCTCGAGAGTCGATTCTTCCAGCTTGACTCGCTCGGCGATATTTCCGTGATTGACGACTCACTCGCCACGAATCCCCTTCCGACCATTGCTGGACTTGCAGCCCTCGGCGACCAGACCGTTGCCCTTATTGCCGGTGGGCAAGACCGAGGGGTTGACTACCTGCCCCTTGTCGAGGCCTTGGCCGCTCGGAGCGCGCCAACCTATGTCGCGTGCTTGGCCGAAGCAGGAGCGGTGATTGCCGGGGCGCTTTCGGGCACCACACAATTGACCGTCGAGCACGTTGCGACGCTCGATGAGGCCGTTGATCGAGCAGTTGCCTGGCTCAAGGGTCGTGGCGTCTTGCTGTTGTCCCCGGCTGCGCCGAGTTTTGGACAATTTGAGAATTATCGTGAGCGCTCGCTCGTGTTTCAACGAGCCGTTGATCGCCACCGCGAAGCCCCGACGCTCCCTCACTGACGTTCAGTGAGGGAGCGAGGGCGTCGAGATAGCTACCAGGCGGCGCAGCCGTTTTGGTCCGGCACGCCATAGCCAGCGTTAATTCGCTTGGCCACGACGATCTGCTCAGCTGGCGTGGCATAGGCAGCATTCCAGGCAAACTGACGGCCGCCATAGGCAACCCAGTTGACGTTGGAAATTCCAAGGCCGCCAGAGTATTTGGCCCCTAGGACATGCCAGTTGCCACTTTGCTCACAAATTGCCACTCGACTCCACAAAATGAAATCCGTGCGGGTAATCATGGCAACTGCTGCAGGCACGCGCACTGTTGCTGGGGGCACCGGTTCAAACATGCGAACCTGCGCGCCAGACACGGCGGCGTGATGTTTCGTTGAATGCGTTGTTGTCGCTCCTGCACCGGCAGAGAACGGGAGTAAAACGCTGGCGATTGCCGCCGGCAGAACAACACTTCGGATTGCTGGGTGCTTGCGCATTTTGCACCGCTCCTTCTTCAAGAGAAGAACCCCGAACTTGGGGCTTCGAGTTGGGTTTGGAATGCGGGCAACCGTCGGATTCAGACTGATCGCAGTTGGAGGCCGGGCAGGGCACTTTCAACCTGGGCTTTGGGCCCGAACGATGATGAAGACGGTGAGTCCCTAGATCGTTGGCTTTGTTCTTGTGCACCTCCGTCGGGGTAGGCAGGGTTGCCTACGGTTCGGTTGTCTCGGTGAAGTGCTCGGGGTAATTCCCAGGTCCGAGGAGGTCTCCCTCTCGGCACTTCGCACACCATGTCGTAGGTGTACAGCATTCACCGTCGTTGTGACGCGTCAGTAACTTTAGCCCAGTTGTGAGCAAAAAGGTGGATTTCGGCAGAATTCCATGATCTCAAGGGGTCATAGAAGGCTCAAAACCTCGGGTTTTTAGGGAAATTCTGACACTTTGCCGACGACGTTGACGTAGGGCCAAAATGTGGCTTGATCGTCAACATGACAGGTGAGCGGTGGTTGGCCTAGGTTGAGAAAAAACGAGGGGGCCTCCATGGAAATGACCAATACCAAGAAAGATCCGGCATCACTCATCACGCCGGGCCGAGTCAACATCCCACCATTTTCGACCAAGGTCGGACCGGTCACGCACTTGGCCGCCGAGCGTGCGCGCTTGGCGAGTTGCACCTATGACGGCTTCACCGTTGCTCCTCTTGGCGCAACGATTGGCGGTGAAGTTGATGGGGTTGATCTCACAAGACCCATGGAAGCAGCGCTCGTTGCCGAGATTCGTCGCGCACTGCTTGACTTCAAAGTCCTGTTCTTCCGGGATCAGCCGCTGACGGCCGACGCCCACGTGGCCTTTGCTCGTCAGTTCGGCGAACTTGAGATCCACCCCTTCAATGTGTCAAATACCTCCCAGCCAGAGCTCGTTCGCTTTGAAAAAGAAGCCCAGGTCGGGGGATTTGAAAACGGCTGGCACTCTGATGTCTCGTGGCGGGAAACTCCCTCTGCCGCTGCCGTTCTTCACGCCGTTCTCGTCCCACCCGTTGGTGGCGACACGGCGTTTTCTGACATGTATGCCGCCTATGAGGGGCTCGATGACGAGCTGCGGGACAAGGTTGAGAACATGGTCGCCATTCACGATTTCACCAAAGCCTTTGGCCACTCGGTCGATGACGACGCCAAGGCCGAGATGCGGGCGAAGTTCCCACCGGTGCATCACCCAATCGTGCGCACCCACGGTGAAACGGGACGAAAGTTGCTGTATGTCAATCGCTTTTTCACCGACTCCATTGTGG
>CANFJV010000055.1 GCA_947447225.1 Acidimicrobiaceae bacterium | reverse complement strand
CTTGAGCTCCGTCTTGGCCGTTCGATCCGTCTTGACCAGCAGCGCCTTGGGCACCGGTTGATCCGTTTGTTCCATTGGTGCCGTCTTGGCCGTTCGAGCCAGTTGCACCTTGGGCACCGGTTCCACCTTGTGCGCCGTCTTGGCCGTTCGATCCGTCTTGACCAGCAGCGCCTTGGGCACCGGTTGCACCTTGGGCGCCATTAGAACCGTTCGTTCCGTTGGTTCCGTTTTGACCAGCAGCACCTTGTGCACCGGTTGCACCTTGAACGCCAGTTGCACCTTGTGCACCCTGGGCACCGGTCACACCTTGGAAGCCTTGAGCTCCATTGGTTCCGTTTTGACCAGCAGCACCTTGAGCGCCGGTTGCACCCTGGGCTCCATTGGTGCCGTTTTGACCAGCAGTACCTTGAGCGCCGGTTGCACCCTGGGCGCCGGTTGATCCATTCGCTCCGTCTTGGCCGTTCGAGCCAGTTGCACCTTGGGCGCCACTTGAGCCTTGCGCTCCATCTTGGCCAGCAACACCTTGGGCACCGTCAGCACCTTGGTAGCCCTGGGCACCGGTTGCGCCTTGGGCTCCAGTTTCTCCCTGAGGTCCTTGTGGACCCATGGCTCCTGCTGCACCAGAGGGGCTGGCAGCGCCTTGCGAACCTTGCGAACCTTGCGAACCTTGGGCACCTTGAGATCCCGTTGCACCTTGAGCACCTTGGATGCCATCGACACCTTGAGGGCCTTGAGCGCCAATAGCCCCTTGACGACCTTGGGCGCCTTGAAGTCCTGATTGACCCTGATTACCTGTTGTGCCCTGGGTCCCTTGACGGCCTTGGAAACCTTGGCGACCTTGGAAACCTTGGCGACCTTGAGTACCTTGATTTCCCTGGCGACCTTGAGTGCCTTGACGACCTTGGGCGCCTTGGGCGCCTTGGAAACCTTGTGGACCTTGTGCACCTTGGAAGCCTTGTGAACCCTGCGGGCCAACAAGATCGACAGCTGCACGACGGACCACAACGCTGTTCGTGCCTGCTGCGGATGTGAGCGTGCTATTCGTTCCAGTTGGGAGTGAATTTTGCGAGGTTGAGTCGCCCCCGAGAGCAATGGCTGAGCGTGGAACCATCTGGGTGGACGCGGAAGCAACTCCGGACGGCAAAAGGCCGGTAGCGCCAACGGTGGAGGTCATACCGGCCAATGCCATGGCCGCAGTCGTTAACCGCTTCCACTTTGGCTCGGTGTAGCGACCGGACTTCTTTGTTCCGTTGCGCTTAGTTGCCACAGGATTCCTCCGCTCAATACTCGAGAGGCCTCCGCCCACCGAGTGTTACGACGCACTGCTCTATTTCTCCAACGTGCACAGCACTAGCCCAGAACTATTGAGAAAATGACGCATTGAGACACTCGCATAAGGAAATGTCAATCACAAGTAGGGGCCTGTGTATTTGGCGGAAACTCTCAGGGTCTGCTCAGACCCCAAGTTGACTCGCCGTTCAGTCCGGCTCAGCGGCCGAGAATTCCAAGGAATTGCTTGTTCGAAGCAACGGGAATAATCCGCTGGACGTGGGTGTGATGTGGACCAGGTACTACCTGTGCCGAAATGCCGACTGACCAGCCAAGTTGTTCACCGGCCGCACCAACGACCGGCGTCGACAAGGTCCAGGCCCCATGTGCATGCGTGGCGATGACTGCCCCACCAGCTCCGGATCCGGTTCCCGGAGCGCCAATGACGAGAGCTGCACCAAACGCGGAGATTGCTCGACCAAATGCCGCATTTGCTGTTGGCGAACTGGCGTGAATGACCACTGGACTCAGTGCAGTGTGGGACTCATAGGCGTCAACGGCTCCGGCGCCTGCTTGTCCACTCACCGTTCGACCGGGAGCGCCAATAGCAACGCCACCATTTGTGAAGGCAACCGTCGTACCAAAGTGGTCACCCGCTGCTGGAGTGCTTTCGGTGAATTTGCGAACTTGGGTCCATGACCCATGGACAATCTTGAACAGATATGCCGCGCCCGCTCCGCCGTTCGTTCCAGGAGCACCCACCAAAATTGCTCCATTTTGAATTGCAACGGACTGTCCAAAATCATCGTCAGTTGAGGACGAAGATGGAGCAAGTGTTCCAGTGATCATGAGCGCGCCACCCACCGTTCGAGCGATAAAGGCGACACCAGGAATATCGAGACCCGGCGCTCCAATCACAATGCGACCACCACCCACCGCCACAGAAGTTCCAAATTGTGACTGGTCGCCTTCGGATGGGTCAGTGAGCGAACCTGATTGCCCCCAAATGCCATTGGTGTGAATGATGGTGTAGACCGCACCATTTCCTTGATTGCGACCCGGCGCTCCAACAATGAGGCCATTGCCGGTGTAGGCAACGGAGGCGCCAAGACAGTCCCCTGGACCACCACCGCTGACGGAAATCTTGGACATGCGCTTCCACGTGTCGCCAAGCAAGTACTGATACACAATGCCGGTACTTGCGCCAAAGGAGGGAACGCCGAGCACGGCACGTCGACCTGAAACAGCGACTTGATTGCCATAGGCGTTTGACGTGTCATACGACGGCGTCGCTCCGACGTCACTTGGCAAGGTGGCAAGCACGGTCGTTGCGCTGAGCGCAGCAACGGTTGCCGCAGCGAAGGTTCGGGCACTGAATTTGCGTCGATTCACAACACCATCTGCCTTTCGCTTGGCGGGCTCACTGCTCTACAGAAATGCTACCGCTCAAATGACCGAGATTGAAGGCGTAGCCAAAAGTCGGCTGAGAGGACCGAGGACTGCCAACTACGCTCGCTTCGTCGAGGGGGTTCGCCGTGCATGTAGCCATGACCATTGGGCAGTTCTTAGATCGAGCAGCGCTTGTCTACCCAGAACGGGTAGCCATCATTGATGAGCCCGGCGTTGAAGGCTCTCTTGGCGCGTTGACCTATTTGGAAATGAAGCATCGTGCCGATGGTTTGGCCGCGTCGCTGCAAGAACGCGGCATTGCCAAAGGTGACCGCGTGGCCATGATCAGTGCCAACTCAGCCAAGTTTCTCCTCTCGTTTTTTGGCGTCAGCGGCTCTGGTCGAGTACTTGTTCCCATCAACTATCGCTTGAGTAAAGAAGACATTTCCTACATCGTGGATCACTGTGGGGCTTCGCTGGTTCTTGTGGACCCGGAGGTGAAAGACCTCATTGATGGCCTCACGGTGCCGACCATTGTCTTAGATGGTGTCGACGATGCGGCACTTTTTGCCCCCTTGGGCGATCGCCCACGCGTTGAGGTCGACGTCGACGAGAATGACACGTGCTCCATCAATTACACCTCTGGCACAACGGCACGACCAAAAGGCGTTGAACTCACCCATCGCAATTGCTCGCTCAATGCCATGACCTTTGGCTGGCACCTTGGCGTAAATGACCGCGACGTCTTGTTGCATGTGCTCCCCATGTTCCACGTCAATGGCTGGGGAATGCCCTATGGCGCAACCGCGATGGGCGCTCGCCACGTCGTACTTCGAAAAGTTGATGGCAACGAGATCTTGGATCGCATTGAGCGCGAAGGCGTCACCGTGTTGTGTTGTGCACCCGCAGTGGTGGTCGCAATTCTTGACGCACTTGGCACACGGCGCATCGACGCGGCCACGACCCGACAAGGGGTTCGCATTGTGGTGGCCGGCGCACCGCCACCATCGAAGATTGTCGAACGAGTCGAGACAGAACTCGGGTGGGAATTCATTCAGATTTATGGCCTTACCGAAACCTCACCACTGCTGACGATCAACCGAGCTCGAGCCGAGTGGGATGGCCTCCCCCCAAGTGAACGAGCAGCCCTGCTTGCTCGAGCTGGGGTCCCTGCCATTGGCGTCGAAATCTCAGTATCTGAAGATGGCGAAATTCTTGCTCGGTCCAATCACGTCTTTCGTGGCTACTTCAACCAGCCAGACGCAACCGCTCAAGTGCTCGAAGGCGGATGGTTTCACACCGGTGACGGTGGCTACCTTGATGGCGCCTTCACCGTCATCACCGATCGCAAGAAGGACGTCATTATCACCGGCGGTGAAAACGTGTCGTCGATTGAAGTTGAAGACTGCCTGTTTGGCCATGATGACGTGGTGGAAGTCGCGGTCATTGGCACACCAGATGAACGCTGGGGTGAGTTGGTAACGGCACTGGTCGTACTGCGGCCTGGAGCATCGACCACCAAAGAAGACCTGATTGCCCACTGTCGAGCACATCTCGCCCACTTCAAGGCACCAAAGCGCATTGAATTCAAAGACCACCTCGCCCGCACCGCAACGGGAAAATTGCAAAAGTACAAACTTCGTGCCGAGTACTGGCCCGAGGTCACCCAGCGATGACCACGTTCACCGTTGAGGCACCTGGCGCCACCTTGGCGGTCGAACAGTTGGGCGATCCAACCAAGCAGACCTTGTTGTTCATGAATGGCTCAGGCACCACGCTTGAGACCTCCAAGTTGCTGCTCGGCCCGCTGGCTAAGCACTTCCACCTCGTTGCCTTCGACTACCGAGGGGCAGGCAACTCTCAAACGTCCGCCACGACGTGGACCATGGCTGAGTACGCCGCTGACTGCGCAGCCATTGTTGATTGCCTCAAACTCGACCAGGTGCTCGTGCTTGGGCTGAGCTTCGGCGGCATGGTTGCCCTTGAGTTCGCCGTCACCTACCCGGCCCGGGTGCGACGCCTCGCCTTGTGGTGCACCTCAGCTGGTGGTGAAGCGGGTTCTTCGTATCCGCTTGAGCTCATTGACCGCGGTGCTGGTGGTGAAGCGGACAGCTATCGCCGACGCCTGCTTGATCGACGCTTCACTGACGAGTATTTATCTGATCATGAAGAGGCGAGGAATTTGGCCGACCTTATGGCGAGCGGAAGCCGTACTCGCCCGGTGTCGGACGAAAACTATCGAGTGCAAATGTCTGCTCGACGCCATCATGATGTGAGCGACCGCCTCAACGCGCTCACCATGGACACCTTTGTTGGCATGGGTCGATTCGATGGGATTGCCCCACTGGCCAACGGGGAAGCGATTGCGGCACGCGTTCCAACCGCGACACTTCGTTCCTACGATGGAGGCCATGGCTTCTTCGTTCAAGACCGACGGGCCTTCCCCGACGTCATCTCCTTCCTCAGTGGCGAGCACTGACCTTGTCCCGTCATGGAGTGAACTCGTTGACCAACTCGTAGCGGCTTCTTCGCAACGACTGCGCCACGTGTTTGAACCCGCTCGGAGCGCGCTCGAAACACAAGTCCGCAAAGGTATCGGTCTCGAAGGAGAACCCGTGTCTGCCTGCATGGACGAGGCATTGTCGTTCTTGCCGGTCGGTGGTGTCGCTCGAACACTGCACAGTGATCTGCCAGCAATGTTGATTGGCGGCGTGGCGTCACTGTTCTTGCAGAGTCTGCACCCACTTGCGATGGCCGGCGTGGCCGACCACTCTGACTACAAGCGCGACCCACTTGGTCGCTTGCAACGCACCGCGAATTACGTCGGCACCGTGACCTATGCGTCACGCGACGACGCTGAACTCGCAATTGCAAAGATTCGTCGAATCCATACCCGAGTGGTTGGAATCGCTCCCGATGGTCGGCCCTATGCCGCAACTGATGGAGCGCTCGTGACATGGGTGCACGCCAGTGAAGTGGCAATGTTTGCCGCCGCAGCACGTGCTTATGGGACACGGACCTATGACGACGTGTCGCTAGATCGCTATGTGCACGAACTCGTCGATCAAGCAGAACTCTTAGGTGGAACAAACGTCCCGAGCTCTATGGCCGAACTCGCTGCCTATTTCGTCGACGTCCAAGGGGAACTGCAGTTGGGCGATCAAGCACGAGACGTGCGGAAGTTCTTGCTCAAAGGCGTGGCCAAGCGCCCCCAAGACAAAGTGGCCTACGCCGTGGTCGTCGCCGCCGCCATTGCGATTCTGCCGAAGTGGGCGCGGCGACAACTTCGTCTTCCCTTGCTGCCACTGTCGGAGCCGCTCGTGATTCGGCCGGCTGCGCTCACTTTTGCCACCGTGTTGCGTGTGGCTATTCAGCCGCCGACCGAGCTCGAACACCCCTAACGCTCACGTCGCAATCGTGAGGCCTCCATCGACGACAATGACCTGGCCCGTGATGTAGCGAGAGGTCGCCACATCGAGCACTGCTTTTGCCACATCGTCGGGAGTAGCGGTTCGTCGCATTGGCGCAATGTGCGACACCGCATTTTTGAGATCAACCCACGACTCAGTCCACGGTGTGTCAACAAGACCTGGGGCCACCGCATTCACCGTCACGTCAGGCCCGGCCACTTTGGCCAACAACACGGTCAAGTGATTGAGCGCCGCCTTCGATGCGGCATACGGAATAGAACTCCCAGTTGGACGAATTCCAGCAATTGAAGTGACATTGACGATTGCACCGCGCGACGCCTTGAGCTCTTCCATTGCCGCCATGGTCATCTCCCAGGTGCCAAAGACATTGACCTCGAAGATCTCTCGGAACACCGAGGTTGATGCCGATTCTAAGTCGTGATGCGCAATGACCTTGGTGCGCCCCGCATTGTTGATGAGCACATCAAGGCGTCCAAAGTGGCGAACGGTTTCGTCGACTAACCGCTTGACGTCGGCTTCACTGGTGATGTCGCCTTGGACATAGATCGCATCTGCAAGGGAGTTCGCTACGGCTTCGCCGTCGGCTACCGAACTTGAGGAGTTGACCACCACCTTTGCTCCCGCTGCACTGGCAAAGCGAGCGATCGCTTCACCAATGCCACTTGACGATCCTGTAATGAGGACCACCTTGTCTTTCAGTTCAAACTCGCCCATGTCACTTTCCTTCCTGCGGAGTAATCCCCCATTGGCCACTCCACACATGTCCTGGCTCAAGCACAATGAGTCCGGTTCCAGAGTTAAACGCATTTGGTGGACAGGTCATGGGCTCAATGGCAACCGACTTGCGTCGGCGCTCGTCACTCGAAATCGTGTCACCAGTGAAGACCTGCACGCAGGTGAACTGCTCATCCATCCACACCTGTGTTGACCGACCCCGCCACCGATCGTGGAGCGTGACGGTGGTTCGGCCATCGTCACTTCCCAAAAGGTCGGTAAAGGTGGTGTTGAGTTTTCGTGCACCGATCGGTGCTGGCGCGGAGAAATCCACCAACGAGTCGCCAACGCGGTTGGTAACTCCGGTTGGGATCAGCGCCTTGTCGAGTTCCAAAAAGCTCTGGGCGGGTACGTGGAGTTCTAGATCATCAACGGTGACCGAAGCGGCAAAATAGGGATGAAAGCCAATTCCAAACGGACAGGCTTCTTCGCCAACATTGGTCGCAGATGTGGTCACCGTGAGGCCATGTCGACTCAAGTGATAATCAATTTCCAACGTGACCGAAAACGGGTAGGCCGGTGTCGCGAGCAACGTGAGTTCAAGGGTCACTCGGTTTTGCGCTGCAGCGACCAAACTCCATGGACGCCAGCGAACGAGTCCGTGGTTGGCAGACCCATTGGCTCGATCGTCAATTGGCGCCTTGATGTCACGGCCACCAAAGCAGTACTTGCCTTGCGCAATACGATTTGGCCAAGGGGCCAGCACCTGGCCGGAGCCAGAAGGGGCAAACTCGCTCAGTGGAAAACTCTGAATGACCTCAACGTCGCCATCGCGATAGGACCGAAGCGTTGCTCCCACTTCTGCAATCACCACTTCAGCCGAACCATGGCGAAGCAGATGCTGTACTCCGCTTGGCGCCTGGGGGCGCAGCCTTGGTCGCCGGTTGCTCACGGAGTCGTTCCTTTGCGTTCACTCAACACCGGTAGCGTACGCCCCATGCGAGTTCTGGTCACGAACGATGATGGTATCCACGCCGAAGGCCTGTTGGCTCTCGTCCAAGCCTTAGACGTCTGGGTGACACAAGCCCCTCACGGCGAAGAGCGAGTAGTCACGGTGGTTGCACCTGACACCAACTACTCCGGCGCTGGAGCCGCGGTTGGCGACATGTACTTAAAGCCCGGACTTGCCTATTCGAGGGTCGACCTCGCCGGTGTGTCAAATATTGCCTGCTTTGGCCTCGATGCGACGCCAGCGCTGTGTGCCATTGTCGGCAACTTGGGCGGCTTTGGCCCTCGCTACGACGTCATTGTGTCGGGCATTAATGCTGGCGTGAATGTCGGTCGCTCCGTGCTGCACTCTGGAACCGTTGGCGCATGTCTCACCGGAACTCAGCTCGGCTTGGCCGGTCTCGCCGTTTCGGTGCGCACGAGTCACGAAACTTCCATTGGCTATGGCACTGCGGCCACCTTGGCCGTTGCGGCGTTGGCAGATCTTGAAAGTGCTCCCCCACACACCGTCATTAACTTAAATGTGCCAAATGTTGAGTTGAAGGACTTGAAAGGTGTACGTCGTGCTCGGATCTCAACCGCCGGCATCATCAAGTCGTCAGCTGGGGCCACGTCGGCCTTGCCAACGGAAGCCTTTGGCATGATCCCGCTCACCCTTGGATCATCAGTCCCCGATCTCGGCGATGTGTCCGATGAAGCCGACGATGACGATGGCGCACTCGTGGCTGCAGGCTTTGCTGCGGTCACCGTGATTCGTTCCGTCCATGAAGCTGGTGACGACGAAGCCGATGCGCTGGCTCGAAATGCGGTTGCGGCAATGAGCGAGGTTCGCTAATCGTCAAGATTTGGCCGTCGTCGGTTTTGCTTCACGTCACCGCGACGTTGTTTGGCCGCAATGCGACGTTTCCCTGAGGCCTTGGTGGGCTTGGTCGGTCGGCGAAGTGGGTCGACCTTTAGCCCACCGGCCAACAGTTCGCCGAGGCGCTCAAACGCCCGAGTTCGATTCCGCGCTTGACTTCGACTCTCGGCCGCCGACGCCTTTGCAATGGGGCCGAGCTTTGCCATCACTCGCTGGCGCTGTAACGGACCAAAACCGGCAATGGTTTGTAGGTCAACTTTGACCGTCACCTTTGAGGCCGTGCGATTGGCATGCTGGCCCCCTGGCCCTCCAGGCGTTGACGTCTCAACGGCGATGTCGGACAAGAGCAACCGGACACTTGACGACACCACGAGGTGCGTGGCGGTCACCTGTGGCTCCACGAGCGTTACGCGAAGCGCGCCTGGGCAAGCTGGGTCGCTTGCGCCACGAGGGTGCCCTCTGCGTCAATCACATGGCAGACCTCATCAACAAGTCGGCCATGCACCACGGTGATCGATTGGCGAACCTTCAGTGGACCTGGTGCTGGCAGCGCTCGAACGTACACCGACAGTTGCAAGGTGGGCACCCAGCCAACCGAGCCCAAGTTGAAGGTTGCTGGCGGGTAGCAGTCGCCAACGAACAACAACGAATACGGGTCAAAATCTTGGCCATCTTCGAATCGAACCCAGCCTCGCAGTTCTCCGTGGCCCGTCTGGCCAATGCCGGTCCAGCCGAGCGTTGCTGGGTCAAGGCGCTGTTCGGAGCCTTCCAAGATCCCAACGTGCAAGCCGCTCGAATTGATCGCTGGCAACCGGAAGCAGTCGTCAAATGGCGGGACGACAATGTCATCGTGCGTTGCATACCGAGGGGCCTCTTCGTGGTCGAGACCACCAAAGGTGAATTGTCCGGTGACTTGTGCCACTCCCCCTTGCTCCAAAATCACATGCGCTTGTGAGGCGGAGCGGCCCGAGCGCAGAATCTCCACGTTGAGCTCTGCTGGCCCGCAGTCAGGAACGCTGGCATACAGTGCTGAACCGGCCACAGGAAACGGGTGGAGGACGCCTTCAAGGCGCAGTTGTGCTTCAACCGCCCGCGCCATGACGGCCATCAAGTACCCACCATTGGGTTTGCCCATGACGGTCCAATTGGCGTCGAGATCAATACCAAAGCGATGCGCCCCAAGGGACGTCACTTCGGTGGCCTGAGTGAAATTGAGCGTCACGCCTTCTCGCCGTCAAAGCGCGAGGTGAAGCGAAGCAGCGCTCCTGTTGAGTGGGTGCGGTGTTCTTCATAGACGCGCACGTAGCCGGTGTGGGCAATTTTCCATTTGCCGTCGCTGCGAACATACCGATCGGTGTAGAAGGCGGTGCCAACAATTTCATAGTCCATCTTTGGCAAGATCACCCGGTCGGTTAAGTACCACGTGCCTTCGACGGTTTCTTCATCAATGGCACGCAGTTCTGGGTGGTGGCCATGGTGCATCGAGATGAGGTCGTGGGTCGCCATTGAACTGGAGAGGAATTCCATGATGGCGTCTCTGCCGTCGTAGGACTTTCTTCCGTCTTGGTAGGACGAGGTCGCCTCTGCCGTAAACAGTTCGGCCAAAAGGTCAAATTCCTTTAGGTCAAGGTGGCGGAAGTACGCATACTTGAGCGCACAAATTGCAGCGAAGTCATCTGGGTGCATGCGCCGATGTTACCGAGTAGCGAACGCCGGCTTCTGACAGCGCCCCTCACGAGCAGCAACTCTTCGCAGATGACTCCGAGACCTCGCAACCTTGGCTTCGCTAAGCAGGTCACCCAACGCCGACGACGCCGACTTGTAACGTAGGGAAACTTGAGGCGAGGAGCCACCATGCACACCATTGCCCATCGAATCGGCGGCCACGACGTGATTGGGCCACACGACGGTCGTGGACCCATCTTTAACCCAGCAACTGGCGAGCAAGAACGCAATGTCGCGTTCGCCAACGCCGAAACGGTCAACCTCGCCGTTGCTGATTCAGTCCGCGCCGCAGCGCTGTGGGCGAAGTCTTCGCTTTCGGCACGGACCGAAGTGCTCTTCCAATTCCGAGCATTGGTCGCAAGCCACGCACAACAACTCGCCGAAGTTGTGGCAAACGAACATGGCAAGGTCGTGGCCGACGGACTCGGTGAAGTCGCCCGAGGCTTAGAAAATGTGGAGTTTGCTTGCGGCCTCGGTGAACATTTGAAGGGTTCATTTGCCCACGAAGTCGCAACCGGCGTGGATGTTTCCTCCCTGCACGCCCCCTTGGGAGTGGTGGTTGGTATTACCCCGTTTAACTTCCCCGTGATGGTGCCGCTGTGGATGGCGGCAAACGCCATTGCCTGCGGCAATGCGTTCTTGCTCAAGCCGTCAGAAAAAGACCCAAGCGCAGCGTTGCTGCTTGCTGACCTGTGGGAACAAGCGGGACTTCCCGCCGGCGTGTTCAATGTCCTCCATGGAGACCGCACCGTTGTTGAGCAACTCGTTACTCACGACGACGTTGCCGCCATTTCCTTTGTCGGATCAACTCCAGTAGCAAAGCACCTCTATGAGACCGGAACCCGCTACGGCAAGCGCGTCCAGGCGCTTGGCGGGGCAAAGAACCACATGGTGGTCTTAGCCGATGCTGACGTGGACGTGGCTGCCGATGCCGCGGTCTCTGCCGCCTTTGGCTCATCTGGAGAGCGGTGCATGGCAATCTCGGTGGTCGTGTGCGTCGAACCTGTTGGCGATGCCTTAGTTGAGGCTATTGCCAGCCGCACGCAGCAACTCGTCGTCGGACCTGCCTCGGACCCTGCAGCACAAATGGGACCGCTGATCTCACGTGAGCATCATGCATTTGTTGACAACCTCGTCACCGACGCAGCGAAGAGCGGGGCAACCCTTCGAGTCGATGGACGCACCTGTTCCGTTGCAGGCCACGAAGACGGCTACTTCTTTGGGCCAACCGTGGTCGATGGGGTCACGACCACGATGGGCGTCTACCAGCGAGAAGTCTTTGGACCGGTGTTAAGCGTGGTGCGAGTCGCCACCTTTGACGAGGCAGTGGCACTGATCAATGCCAACCCCTATGGCAATGGCACCGCCATCTTCACTAGAGATGGTGGCGCGGCGCGAACCTTTGTCAACCGCGTCACCGTCGGCATGGTGGGCGTCAACGTCCCGATTCCGGTGCCGGTTGCGTCGTTTAGTTTCGGCGGCTGGAAGGATTCCCTCTTTGGCAGCCACCACATGTACGGGCCTGATGGGTTTTCGTTCTTCACCCGAACCAAAGTCACGACCACTCGCTGGCCAGACCCAGCGACGTCGTCGGTTGATCTCGGCTTCCCCCGCACTCGCTAGAAACGCAAATGGCACGGATTGAGCGCCAACGACTTGCGGTCTATGGCGTGGCCAAGAACGATGGACAGCTCCTGCTTTGTCGCGCCTCCGCCCAAACTGAAGTTGAAGGCTGGTGGTGGCTTCCAGGTGGTGGCGTCGACTTCGGCGAGAGCCCACAAGAAGCGCTCAAGCGAGAGTTTGTGGAAGAAACTGGCCTCATCGTCACCGTTGGCCCATTGCTTGGCATCTTGAGTGACGTGCGTGCTCGCACGCGCGTGGACGAAGATATCCACACGGTTCGAGTGATCTACGCCATTTCCTCATTTTCGGGCACGGTCACGGCTGAAATCGGCGGCACGACCGACCATGCCGAGTGGCATGGACTCGACACGCTGCAAAACCTCAATGTTGCGCCCTATGTCCTTCACGCGCTCGATCTCGAGGCGTGACCATTTCCT
>CANFJV010000054.1 GCA_947447225.1 Acidimicrobiaceae bacterium | reverse complement strand
CTCGAGCGGGTCGCTTAGACCCGGACCCAACGGGTTCGCGACCCATGGCAGCATTTTTGTTCTCCGGCGCCTTTGCCACCTTGTGGGTCGCCATCATTGGCATTGTTTCAATTACGACTGGCATTTTGGGGTTCTTTGGTCGCAACCGAGGAATGGGCAGCGGGTTCGGTTCGTTCTTTGGAGGGCCAAAGCACCCCGTTGGTGACGCCAATGTTCGTACCATCACCCAAGGTGTGCTGCTCGTTCTCATCGCCGGCATTGCGTCGCTCATCCACCGTCGTCGTGGGTTGGTTCTCGCTGCGGCAGAAGACGATCTCAATGCACCAACGAAGAAAGTCGCTCGCACCTACGTCGGCGTCGTGAGCTTCTTCTCGATTGCCGTGCTTATTGTCACGGTATTGCTCGGGCTCTACTTCGTCTTCGAGCTCATTGCTCCAGGAATTTATGGTGGGGGATCTCGTTGGTCAACGGTCAAGTCCTTGATTGAAGTAGCCGTCGTGTTCATCATCGTTGGCGCTTCATTCCTCAACCATCAGGCCATTGCCCCTCGTTCACTTCGCCTCTTTGGTGGCGTTGCGCCGGAATTGGCCGATGGGCACCACCACGACGGCGATGACCACGACCACGACCACGACCACGAAGTGACTGAAGCCAACTAGGGGTCTTTTCCCTCGCTACGATGCCCTGAGAGCGAGAGCCGGAGGGGCAGTGAAACTCATTGTTGCAGTGGTGAAGCCCTTCATGGTGGCCAAGGTGAAAGACGCCCTGCAAGAAGCAGGTGTTGTTGGCATGACCGTCAGCGAAGCCCATGGCTATGGGCGTCAACGCGGGCACACTGAGGTCTACCGAGGTGGCGAATACGACGTTGAGTTCGTCCCAAAAGCTCGCCTTGAGATCATGGTGGGCGATGAGCGTGCCGATGAACTCGTTTCGCTCATTGTGGAAACTGCTCGGACCGGCACCATTGGTGACGGCAAAGTCTGGGTGATGCCCCTTGCCACGACCGTTCGAGTGCGCACCGGTGAACGCGGTGCTGATGCGCTCTAGGCCACCTTCTACCCGTTTTCGACGCTGGAGCCACTCATGACTATTGCGGCAACTTGGAACACTTCGGACACCTTGTGGGTGTTGCTCGGCGCCGCCTTGGTGTTGTTCATGACCCCAGGGCTCGCCCTCTTCTACGGCGGCATGGTGCGTGCAAAGAATGTGCTCAGCATCATGATGAACAACTTCATCGCCATTGGTGTGATCACCGTGTTGTTCGTCGCTCTTGGTGGCAGCTTGATCTTTGATGTCGATCTCGGTGGCGGACTTTTGGGTGGACTCCACCTTGCAGGATTGAGCGGGCTTTCTGAGGCTCTCCCCGGGTTGTCATGGGTTGGGGCAGATCCCATGGCCGTGATGGTGTTTCAGATGATGTTTGCCATCATCACCGCAGCTCTCATTAGTGGTGGCACCGCAGACCGCATTAAGTTCCCCGCCTTTATTGCCCTCATTGCGCTGTGGTTCTTGTTGGTCTATGTGCCACTTGCCCACTGGGTCTTCAGTCCAAACGGCTGGTTGGCTCACCTTGGGGTGCTCGACTTTGCCGGTGGCACCGTGGTGGAGATCAATTCCGGGTTCTCGACCTTGGCGGTGGTGTTGGTACTGGGCAAGCGTCGGGGATGGCCCGGGGAGGCAATGGCACCACACTCGGTTCCACTTAGTCTCTTAGGGGCTGGCATCTTGTGGTTTGGTTGGTTTGGCTTTAATGCCGGCTCCTCACTTGGGGTTAACCATGTTGCCGTGGTTGCGTTCACCAACACCCAGCTTGCGGCGGCAACGGGACTTCTTGGCTGGGTCGTGTTTGAAAAGTTCCGAGAGAAATTCCCGACCACGCTCGGCGCTGCATCTGGAGCAGTGGCGGGCATGGTCGCAATCACCCCATGTGCGGGCTTTGTCTCCCCACTCGCAGCCCTCGGCATTGGTCTCGCAGCTGGTCTGTTGTGTGCGGTGGCCGTGCGAGCGAAGTTCCGCTTTGGCTACGACGATTCACTTGACGTGCTTGGCGTCCACGGTGTTGGCGGACTGCTTGGCATGTTTGCCCTTGGTCTTTTCGCCACGAAGTCAGTCAACGCAGCCGGAGGCGAGGGACTCCTCGTTGGTGGTGGCACGCACCTGTTTTTGTTGGAAGTACTTGCTGCTGCGACCACCGCGGTCTTCGCCTTCACCGTCACCTATGTGATTGCCAAGGCGCTTGATCTGACCATGGGGCTCCGTGTGAGCCAAGAGGCGGAATACACCGGTCTCGACTTGTCCGAACACGCTGAGAGCGCCTACTCCCACGGCGGCTCAGGCCGCCTTGGCTAACCACTGAAGTGGACGGAGGTCTTGTCGTCTATGGCACCGCATGGTGCGCGGATGTTGCTCGGTCTCGGGCACTTCTTGATGAGCTGAACATTGACTACCGCTACATCGATGTTGAACAAGACGACCGCGCAAATGCTTGGTGCGCCGGTCTCAACAACGGCGTGCGCAAGGTGCCAACGATTGCGTTTCCACGTGGCCTCGTGCTCATTGAGCCAACAAACGAAGAACTTCTGGCCGCACTTTGCGAGGAGCGGCAGATCAAACAGGTCCCGCTTCACCGTCCGTTGGCCGAGAAAACTCAGTCCGGGTGAGACCATCTCACTTCTCGGCTAGAGTTTCACTACTCCACCGGGGGTAGTTACTCCGGCGAGGCAGTGTTCGCACTGACTCGGACCTGTGGTGCAGCCTGGAGTGCACGCCGCCCTGTCAAGGCGGAGGTCGCGGGTTCAAATCCCGTCAGGTCCGCCACTGTGCGCTTCGGCGTGCGGTAACCCAAGGTCGGGTAGCTCAGTTGGTAGAGCGCGCGCCTGAAAAGCGTGAGGTCACCGGATCGACGCCGGTTCCGACCACTTGCAGCAAGAACCGTCGCCACCGCTAGGTGGCGACGGTTTTGTTGCGTTAGGCGTTTGCGTCGTACTTCGCGTCACCAAAGCCCAAGATTGGGTAGCCAACGATTGGCACAAGTGACATCAAGATGCCGAATCCTGCACCCTTGCCGAACTTCTTGGCCACCTCAATGTTGATGACAATGAGCCACACGAATTGGACCAGTGGAATGAAGAACAACAGCACGAACCAGCCGGAGCGCTTCACGATCTTCATCAACACCACAAGGTTGACAATCGGGATAAGGGCAAAGATGCCTGGTTGACCTGCTTTGGTGAAGACCTTCCAAAAACTCACGATCTGCACGGCCCAAAGCACGAGCACAACCACGAGAATTATTCCACTTGCACCATTTTGCGTTGCTGCTACTTCCATAGTTCCCCCTTGGAATTGTCTCCCCAAACCCTACGATTCTCTCGTTCGAACATGCGTGATAGTCCGACGTGGTCGAAACATTGACCAAAGCATGAAAGTCTCACTCACTAGGGTGAGAGTCAGCGCAAGGAGATCGAGCAGATGACGCAAGAGTTGATGATGCCTTCGCCGTTGCTGCTGCTTGGCATGCATCGCTCCGGCACGTCTGCCCTCGTCAACTTCCTCAGTGACCTTGGACTGAAAGGTCCAGTCGACCCCTTGCCGGCTGCACCAGATAATCCTGATGGCTATGGCGAATCATTGGCCATTATCAACGCCAACAACGCCATCTTGAAGCGTCATGGCGGCACCTGGGATGCTCCTTGCCAAGTTGAAGGGGCCGCCCACGACGATGTCACGATTGCGGAGCAGGCCTATCTCGCCGCCTATGGCGACCTTGGCGGGCACCCGCTCGTCCTCAAAGATCCGCGTCTTTGTGTGTTACTTGCGACCTGGCGAGCTGCACTTGGCGGCGGAAATCTCAAGGCCATTGTGCTGTTTCGCCACCCTGACCGGGTCGTGGCGTCACTGCTGCATCCAAATCGTGGCGAAAGCCAACTCCACGCAGCGCTGCATGCCAATGCCCTATGGGAGCGCTACAACCGAGCAATGCTCGAAGGTCTGAGCAGCGACGATGAGATCCTGTTTTGCGACTTTGATGCCTTGGTCAATGACCTTTCCTACCGCAACCTGTGGTTGGAACGACTCGAAGCCTTTTTGCCGACAAGTCTTCGCCATGACCGCACCTCTCTTGCAGCCGCGTTCGCCAATCGTTTCTTGGAGCCCACCAAGAGCGGCACTCGAGTGGTGTCGGTGGCGACCCCGCAACAACTTCACCTCTACAGCGAACTCGTTTCTTTTGCCAAGGCCAACGTCCAACGGGCGCTCCTCAGCCAAGAGACCCCTGGTCTTGATGCACTGTTTTCGTTGGTGCACGACGCCAAGGTCACCGTTCCCGCCTTGCGCGATGCACTCGACTCGACCACACGGTCCTTAGAAGATCAAACCCAGGCTCGCCACTACGTGGAGAGCTACTCCGCCAATCAGCAGCGCCGCATTGAAGCGCTCGATGACCAGATCGCCGCAATGGAACAAACGCTCAGTTGGCGAGTGACCGAACCGCTTCGCAAGGTTCAACAACGGCGCCGTCGAGGTTCGTGAAAGGCTAGACAGATGGCGCTTCCTCCCCCCATTTCAGTTCCTCTTCCACCGCTTCCTGCCCAAGACCCGAACACTCCTTGGCCAACACCGGTCTGGCCAAGTGGACCAGTACCAAGCGGCGTTGACCTTGAGGCGTTGCTTGATGAAGTCTTTGACGTAGACGGCCCATGCCGAACCACCAATGCGGTGGTGGTCATCCATAAGGGACGACTGATCGCCGAACGCTACGCCGGAGTTCGAGAATTCTTTGATCGAGACCCAGAGCCCGTTGACGCGTCGACCCCACTCATCTCGTGGTCCATGGCGAAGTCCATGCTGCAGTCCTTGCTCTTCACCTATATCGATGAAGGGGCATTTTCTCTTGAACAACCACTCGACATTGCTGAGTGGAACACAAGCGGTGACCCTCGAGCAACAATCACCTTGGGTGAACTGCTTGCCATGCGAGACGGCCTCTCATTCAACGAGGAATACGACGACACCAAGCCTTCCGATGCGATTGCGATGTTGTTTGGAGAAGGCCGTGCCGATATGGCGCACTACGCCGCTTCACGACCACTGCTCCACGCACCGGGCACGACGTATAGCTACTCATCTGGCACGACCAACATCATCTCCGGAGCGCTTCGTCGCCATTTGGGTGGCGAGGTTGCCTATCGAGCCGCACTTCGAGACCGACTGTTCGGGCCGCTCCACATGGAATCGGCACTGCCGGGCTTTGATGAAGCGGGCACCTTTATTGGTTCTTCCTATGTGCATGCAACCGCTCAAGACTTCGCTCGCTTCGGGCTCTGCCTCTTGCGTGGTGGCGTCATGGACGACCAACAGGTGCTGTCCGCCACTGGCATTCATGAGGCACGAACACCACGGTCACTCGACCCAGACGGCCTCTACTACTCCTCACAGTTCTGGGTCAGGGGCGACGACTACGGCACCTTTGCCGCTCAAGGCTTTGAAGGTCAGTCCATCTCAATGAGCCCCGCACTTGATCTCGTGCTCGTGCGACTTGGCCGGACCGATGCCGAGCGCTTCATGGAGCTTCGCGACTGGCGCTTTAAGGTAATCGACGCATTTGGTGCGGCGCAGTAGTAGGAACCATCGCTACGCAATAGATTGTGGCAATGATGAAACAGCGACTGATTGCTCCGTTGACGCTTGTGTGTGCCGTGGCGTTTGGTGCAATGCCCGCAAGTGCCGCCAAGGTTCCAGCCCCACCGGCAAACACGGTTGGCGTGTCGACCTCGATTGCAATTCCAGCAGGAATTGCAAAGGCACCGTTTACGACTGCGGCAGGAAAATCGGTCTCGCTCAACTCGTTGAGCGGCGTCACCATTCTCATTCCCATGCTCACCTTGTGCCCCGAGGTTTGCCCCTTCACCACTGGCAATATCTTGCAGTTGCACGCTCGCCTTCAGGCAAAGCAAGCAACGGGTGTACAGATTGTGGCCTTGAGCGTCGACCCGCAGCGAGACACGAAGGCACGCCTTGCCGCCTATGCAAAGCAGCTCGGTGTCTCGCCGTCCTCAAAGCAACTGCAGTTTTGGCGCGGTGGGTCGGCGTCCACCAAAAAGGTGATGAAGTTCTTTGGCATGCGCACCGATCGACTTGCGGTGGAGTCGCCAGCACCAAAGGACTGGTGGACGGGCAAGCCCATTACCTATGACGTTGACCACTCCGATGGTTTCTTTGTGCTCGATGCCAACCACAAGGTGAAGTTCATCAGTGGACTTGCTCCTCGCTTTGTCGGAACACTGTCCAAAGCACTCAAGGGATATTTGAGTGAAGAAGGACTCGACACCTTGGCCCACCCGGGACCGGGCTGGACCCCATCGCAGGCACTCCAAGCAATGGCCTACGTCGCACGACGTCCGTTGTAGGTGGCAAGCGTTCGTCGTATGTCGCAACGGCTCGGTTCGGCGGTTGCCCGAGTGGGCCAACAACGACGCGGAGACTTGCTCGCCAAGCGTCTCGTTGCCGCAACTCTTCTTGGGCTCGCGTTGTTTGGTCTTCAGGCCACGTGTGTGTCAAGCGTTAGTGACGCAGCTGCGGTCATCAAGGTCACCGGCGTGCACGTCACCGCAGCATCACCGCACGAGCTCGCAGCCATTGAAGCCACGGTCACGAACACGAGTGATCTTCCCATCACGATGGTGTCGATCACGACCTCCGCAACGTCTCGAGGGATGTTTCACTTCTCCTTCAACATGTGTGATCCAGGCTCCACCATGATCAAGATTCCTTCCCTCATCATTCCCGTTCATCGCTCCGTCATCCTTTCCACCAAAGGCTCAGGGGCGATGGTGGAGACAAAGGGCAAGGCACTGCGAGTGGGAAGTCGAATTACGGTGTCCATCACCGTGATTCGAGGAACCCATCGTCAAGTCGTGAGCAGTTCGGGAAGTGTCATTGCCCGACCAAAGGGACTGAAGCGCACCTACGGCGGAGCCGTCGGAGCGCAGTAGTGCTGGGTGGGTCAGGCGCCCTCGTAGTCAAAGCCAAGGTCAGGTGCGGTGAACACCGCCTTGAAGGCAAAGCCTTCAGCTTCTGCCATCTTGGCCACGGTGCCACCTCGGTCAACAAGGGCAATGAGCAGCACTGGTTCTGCGCCAGCTTCGACAATGGCACGGGCAGCTTCTAACAGCGAAGTTCCACGCGTCACGGTGTCTTCGGTCACGACCACTTTGTCGCCAGGGTCAAGTGCACCGGCAATGCGACCGCCTCCGCCGTGATCTTTGACTTCCTTGCGAACCGAAAATGCTCGAAGTGGTCGTCCGCGTGTGGCCGAATACGCAGCCGTCGTGAAGGCGACTGGATCTGCACCCATGGTGAGGCCACCGATCGCTTGTGCGCCTTCTGGGATGAGCGCAAACACCGCTTCTGCCACCCACAGCATCGATTCAGGTCGACAGGCAGTTTGTTTCGAGTCAATGAACCACGAGGACTTCCGGCCAGATTTCAGCGTGAAGTCACCACGTCGAACGGAGTGGTCGAGCAGATGCTGACGAAGGGCTTCTCGGTGCTCGCTCAACGGACCTCCACCTTCTTTGTTCCAGGCAGCAGCCTGCCAACAACAACGGCTTCTTGACCAGCAGCGCGCAAGGTCTCAATAACGAGCGGAGCGGAGCCTTCGTCAACGGCCAACACCATGCCGAGGCCCAAGTTGAACACTCGTGCCATTTCCTCTTCGGCCACCGGTCCAAGACGAGCAATCTCGTTAAAGATCTGTGGTCGAGCAATCGTGCTCAAGTCCACTACTGCGTCAACGTCATTTGGCAACACCCGCACAAGATTGCCGGCAATGCCGCCACCAGTGATGTGGGCAATGGCGTGAATTTGGCCTGGGTGTGCACGAAGCGCTTCAACCACAGGCTTCGTGTAGATGACGCTCGGGCGAAGGAGTTCATCGGCGAGGGAAGTCGTCGCCCCTTCCCAAGCGGGGCCATCGAGGCTGAGTTGTGCTCGCTCGAGCAACACGTGGCGAGCCAAGGTGTAGCCATTGGAGCGAAGGCCCGGAGACGGCAAGCCAATCAACACATCGGTTGGCGTCACGAGGCTTGCGTCCAAGCGTTGATGCTTATCAACGACGCCAACGGCAAAGCCAGCCAAGTCAAAATCACCAGCGGCCATCGTGTCAGCGTGTTCCGCCGTCTCCCCGCCAAGCAGCGCCACGCCAGCTTGGCGGCAGCCTTCGGCCACGCCAATCACGAGCTGTTCGAGTTCAGCGGGGTTCAGTTGGGCAACGGCGACGTAGTCAAGCAAAAACAGTGGCTCCGCACCACAGCACACAAGGTCATCAACGCACATGGCCACAAGATCAATGCCAACGGTCGACAGTCGTCCGGTTTCTTTTGCCACCGCAAGTTTCGTGCCGACGCCATCGGTTGCTGCCACAAGCACCGGGGCGCTGTAGCGCTCAAGGTCGAGTTCGAACATGCCACCAAAGCCGCCAATGCCACCAAGAACACCTTTGCGGTGCGTCGAGGCAACAACCGAGGTAATTCGACGAACGGCTTCGTCACCGGCTTCAATGTCGACTCCGGCGCTGGCGTAGGTGACCTCATTGTTCGTCATGCGAGCACCGTCTCTGGGTGTTGTGCGGCTTTATCGGCGCCACGCAATTTGACTGGCACTGGATAGGTGCCGGTCAGGCAGGCATCACAAAGCCCTTCGTCGGCTTTGCCAACGGCAATGCGCAAGTTCTCAATCGTGATGTAGTCAATGGAATCGGCCCCGAGAAAGACGCGAATCTCTTCTAGGGTCGAGCCAGCGGCCAAGAGTTCGTCACGACTTGGGGTGTCAATGCCGTAGTAGCAGGGCCACTGGAACGGTGGTGACGAGATGCGCAGGTGCACTTCGGCCGCTCCAGCTTCACGAAGCATCTGGACAATGGCCTTCGTGGTTGTGCCACGAACAATGGAGTCATCAACAACAACGAGACGCTTGCCCGAGATGTTTTCTTTCAGCGGGTTGAGCTTTCGTCGAACGCCATTGGCTCGAGCTGCTTGATCCGGGGCAATAAAGGTCCGGCCGATGTAGCGGTTCTTCACGAGACCTTGGCCATAGGCAATGCCACTCGCCCGGGCAAAGCCTTCAGCTGCGGGCACCCCGGAATCTGGCACACCCATCACAAGATCTGCTTCGACTGGTGCTTGCGCGGCCAGCAGTTCTCCCATTTGCCGCCTGGTGCCATGAATCTCTCGACCATGAAGTACCGAGTCTGGTCGGGCGAAGTAGACAAATTCGAAAATGCACAGGCGCTCAGTTTTCTGCTCGAGCAACTGCACGCTGTGGAGACCATCTGCGTCAGCGGTGACAAGTTCTCCGGGTGCGACTTCACGAACAAAAGTTGCACCAACGACATCAAGCGCTGGGCTCTCTGAAGCAAAGACCCATCCTTCGGGTGCTGCTTCAGGCCCAAGGCGGCCAATGCACAGCGGCCGGAAACCATGTGGATCTCTGATGCCATAGATCCGACCAGCATCAAGCAAGGTGAGCGAATACGCGCCTTCAACCCAAGGCAAGACTTTGGCCAAGGTGTCGGTTAGGTCAACGGCTTCACCCTCGTCTTCAGCTTCATGGTGCTGCAAGATGAGTTCGGCCACGACTCCCGTGTCGGCAAGGACGAATCCGGGCATCATCCCCGCTCGTGCCGCTAATTCTTCGGTGTTAGTCAAGTTGCCGTTGTGGGCAACGGCAAAGCCGCCAGGAATGGCCGGAGAAGAGCAGTAGACCGGCTGCGCATTCATCCAGTCGCTCTTGCCATGGGTTGAGTAACGGGTGTGGCCAATGGCGAGATAGCCAGAAAGTCCGCTTAACTTCCGCTCATCAAACACCGAGGCAACAAGGCCCATGTCTTTGAGCGCAGTGATCGATTCACCGTCAGAAACCGCCATTCCGGCAGATTCTTGACCACGGTGTTGCAAGGCGTAGAGGCCATCAAAGGTGAGGTGCGACACTGCCCGACCGGGCGCGTAAACCGCAAAGACACCACAGGCTTCTTTCACGAGTGTGAGCCTAGGCGAATGGGGGTCAGCGCATCGAGGAGAGCGGTGAGCCTCAAGGTGACCATGGGGTCAGTCTCGCACAGGCAACTCCCGCACATTTCGGGTGACCACCGACGGTTACGCTCAACGTGTGATCGATCTCCACTTGCACTCAAAACGTTCCGACGGTACCGACACTCCAGCAGAACTCGTCACGAAAGCGGCCGCAGTGCGATTCGACGACGGATCAGCCTTAGAGGCCATTGCCCTGACCGATCACGACACGACCGCAGGTCTCGCCGAAGCACGTGCGACTGCCGAAGCATTCGACCTCCGTTTGATTGGGGGCTGCGAGGTTTCGGCCAAATTCCATAGCAAAAGTGTCCACGTGCTGTCGTATTTCATTGAAGACGATTCCCCCATGCAGACCATGCTTGACGAGCTTCGCCATGACCGCCGAGTGCGCAACGAGAAGCTCATTGTGGAACTGAACGAAGGACTTGGACTCGAGCGCCCACTCAGTTTTTCCGAGTTGACCGAACTTGCTGGCGGCGAAGAAGGCATTGGCCGTCCACACTTCGCCACCTTGCTCCTTGACCGAGGCGTGGCTGAAACTTCCCAGGAACTTTTTGACCGCTATCTCGGTGACAAAGGTGCCTATTACGTACCGAAGTCACATTTGCCGCCAAAAGACGTGATCGACAAAGCGGCGGAATCCGGTGGCGTTGCCGTGCTTGCCCACCCGCTGTTATACGGATGGAGTGACGACCAGCTCGATGGCTACTTAGAAGAGCTCTCCAGAGATGGCCTTGTAGGGGTTGAGACCTACTACTCCCGGTTTAATGCCGACCAAGTAGCACTACTCGAGCGCTTGGCCGCCGAATATGGCCTCGTCACCACAGGGGGAAGCGACTACCACGGCACGGTCAAAAAAGACCTCTCCATTGGTCGAGGCATGGGCGGTCTAGAAGTTGCTCGTGAGTGCCTTGACGCACTTGAGGCACGTCGACCAGCGAACTAAGTGTCCACTTTCGTAGACGACGTCGCTCGAAACAACAAGGACCCCAACACGTTCGTGCTGGGGTCCTTCTGTTGAACTTCGCTGAGTTGCCTACAGCGAGCTGTTGTAACTCGAGATCGCGCTGTTGGCATTGTCACGGGCATTGCCGAGTGCGGTAGCCACGTCCGTTGACGTGTTGGTCAAGATCTGGTTGAGGGCGTTTGCCACCTGGGTGTTCACGGCGTAGTAGTTGCCAATGGCTGGACCAGCCGTTGCATTTGACGCACCACCGGTGTTGATCTGGTCGTAGGAAACCTTGTAGTACGGCTTCGTCTTCCAGAGCTTGACAATGGCAGCGTCTTTGGCTGCATCGGTAGTGATCGGCACATATCCCGTGCTCACATCCCACGAGGCGAGGTTCTTCGCTGCTGATAAGAACTTGACGAAGTCAAACGCAGCAGCGTTCTCGAGCGCAGAGTTCTTCGACGAGATCGACAACGCGTTGCCACCAGGCTCAAGTCCACCATTGTCAGCAGTAGTCAACTTTGGCAAGGGTGCCACACCAATGGTGATGTTCTTGAAAAGTGGAAGGTACCCAGCAATTGTTCCAAGTGCTGCCGAGGTGTCGATGGTCATGCCCGACTTGTCGGTCGACATGGCGAACAGGTTGTTGAACGCCGCAAGACCTGAACCAGTTGCCGAGTAGGACTTGGCGTCGGAGTGGGCAACCATGTCCTGCAATTTGTTGAGCAGGCTCCGGTTTCGTGGCGTATCAAAGGCTGTAGCCGTTGCCCGACCAGTTCGACCGTTTTGGTTGTTCACGTAGTAGGCCTTGCCCATCGTCGACCACAACTCAAGCCACCAAGGGTCGTTTTTGATGGACATGCCATCTGAGTAGCCCGATTGGGTCAACTTGTGAGCATCAGCGGTCATTTCATCAATCGTTGCCGGTGGCTTGGCAATGCCGGCCTTGGCGAAGGCTTGCTTGTTGTAATACAGCACGGGAGTTGAAGCCGAATAGGGAAGGGCTTGAACCTTCCCGCCAAGCTTTTGCTGAGCAAGCGCCTTTGGAAGATACGTCTTGGTCGAGAACTTGGCAGGCGTGAAGCAGTCTTGAATGGGAATGGTCAACTTTGAGTCAACGTGCGCTTGGGTGTTGGTGACATCGTCAATGAACACGTTGGCACCTGTTCCACCGGACAAGGTATAGGCGTTCCACGTGTCGACATATCCACCGGTTTGGTTGACGTCACTGACGACAACTTTCTTCTGGCTCTTGTTATACGCAGCAACAAGGGCCTTCATCGCGGTCAGGTTCGCACCAGCAGTTGATTCCCAGTAGGTGATGTGCACTGGGCTCTTTGCGCTCTTCAAGGCTGAGGCGTCACAACTCGCAGAAGTTGCGGCCGAAGCCACAACGGTTGAACCGGTGCCAACAATGGCAACCGAGGAGGTCAAGAGCGCAAGGCTGAGTGCAGGAGTCAGAAGTTTCTTCATACCCTGACTATTACAGGCTGAAGTAATCACTGGGTGACGCGAAGTCGCCAAACTTATGATTTCTTTCTATTTGATTGCTCCGCCGGTCAGGCTCCGCACCAGTTGACGGTTGAAGACCACCATCAAGATGAGCATCGGAACTGAAGCAATCATGGCACCAGCAAGCACAACTCCGTAGCCCTCAAAGGTTCCACTGTTGAGGGCCTTGAGGCCAATCTGCAAGGTGCGGTGCGCTTCGTCATTCGACGTGAGCAGCAGTGGCCACAGGTACTGGTTCCACGCACCGAGCACCGCAATCACCGTAAATGCGGCGAGTTGCGGGCGAACGAGGGGAATGGCCACTCGCCAGAAATACCGCAGAGGACCGCAGCCATCGAGAATGGTGGCCTCACGAATCTCGCCAGGGATCGCCATAAATGCTTGGCGGAGCAAGAAGATGCCAATGGCTGATCCCATGAACGGAATGGTCAGCGCCCACAGCGACCCAAGCAGGTG
>CANFJV010000053.1 GCA_947447225.1 Acidimicrobiaceae bacterium | reverse complement strand
GCAAGCGTTGCCCTATGCAACGCAACTCCTCGCGCGCCTTGGGGCAGAAGTCGTAAAGATCGAGTCTCCTGGAACTGGCGACCTTGGTCGCAGTTCGCTGCCGGCGATGAAGGACCCTGAGGGGCGACTAGTTGGCGCAACATTTCTGCGGAACAACTTGTCAAAGCAGTCCATTGCCATTGACTTGAAGTCTGAGCAAGGACGAGAACTCGTCTTGCAACTCGCACCAAAGTTCGACGTGGTGTGTGAAAACTTCCGAGCCGGTGCGATTGAACGGTTGGGCCTTGGCTACGACGATCTCGTCGCCGCTCACCCAACCCTCATTTACTGCTCGCTGTCAGGATTTGGCCACGCACTTGAGGACGGCCCAACGTCTCCCTATGGCGAGTGGCCAGCGCTGGCAGCTGTAGTGGAGGCCATGAGTGGCATCTATGAGTTAAAGCGTGAAGAGGGCCAACCGCCAACGGTGTCGCCAATGGGTGCGCTCGGCGACATTTCAACCGCCTTGTTCTCGACCATTGGCATCTTGTCGGCACTTCGTCTGCGCGACGCCACTAGTAAGGCACAGCGCGTGGACGTGGCGATGTTCGATGTGTTGGTGGCGATGACGGACATTGTGGTGAACTTTGCCAGCCTTGGTGTTCGAGGTGGCCTTGGGGCGGTCGGCATCATGCACGGCTTCAAAGCCCAAAATGGCTACTTCATCTTGCAGGTCATTCGCGAACATCAGTGGGCAGGACTTTGCGAGCTCATTGGAAAACCCGAGTGGGCGAGTGATGAGCGCTTCGCGAGCCGTGCCGCATGGACGGAATTGTTAGAGCCTGAGATTCGTCCTGCGGTCGAAGCATGGGCGGCAGCAAAGTCCAAGCTTGAATGCTGTGAGGAACTCACAAAAGCTGGCCTCATTGCTGGTCCATGTTTTTCCGCTGACGAAGTTATGGCCGACCCGCACTTAGCTGATCGCCACATGCTGGTGGCGATGGACAGAACCGATGGGGTCGACGAGCCAGTGTTGACACCTGGTAACCCGATCAAATTGCAAGGGGTGCCAGAAGGTCCTGAGTCGCGAGTGCCGTGGCTTGGCGAACACACCCGTGAGGTGTTGACGCGCGAGCTTGGACTCTCGCCTCAGCAAATTGATGCATACCTTGACGCTGGGGTCGTTGCCTAGGGCACCAGTTTTCTCAGTACTGCCTTGTAAAAATCCGTATTCTTGACAAAGTTGGTCATATTTGTCAAGAATGGCGGTTCAAGGCAGTTCAGGGAGCCGGTGTGGACGAGGTACTTGGTCAAGAGACTGCAGTAGAGGCAGTCAAGCGTGACAGTTTGCAACTGCGCGGTTCAATCGCGAGCGAACTGAGAGACGGCGAGCCCTCCGTCAGCCACGACGCCGAGCACTTGCTGAAGTTCCACGGCATCTACACCCAAGATGATCGAGATCTCCGCAGGGAACGCACGCAAGCGAAGTTGCCGTTGGAATTCATTTTCATGTTGCGCGTGGCAATTCCAGGTGGAAGGTTGACGGCGGAACAATGGATGGCGCTTGACACCTTGGCCGATGAAGTTGCCGATGGCAGCATTCGCCTCACCACCCGCCAAGCAGTCCAATTCCACGGCGTCTACAAGCGCGGCCTTCAACCGCTCGTGCAAACCTTGGACCGAAACCTGATGACGTCGTTTGCGGCGTGTGGTGACGTCGTGCGAAACGTCGTTGCCTGCCCGGACTTGACCCTGAGCGACCCACAAGGGCGCTTGGCGAGGCTCGTTGATCACTTAGCTGTCGCTTTTCGCCCAACGACAGAGGCCTACTGGGAGCTATTCGTCAACGGCGACCCTGCCGTTCAGCGTGTGGTGGCCGAAGAAAAGCCGTACTACGGCGACAACTACCTACCGCGGAAGTTCAAGATTGCTGTTGCCCACCCTGAGGACAACTGTGTTGACGTCTACGCACAAGACGTGGGCCTGATTCCAACCGAGCACCCTGAACTTGGACCGGGCTTCACGGTGCTCGTTGGTGGTGGCCTTGGGCGTTCTTACGCCAACGAAGACACCTTTGCTCGCTTGGCTGATCCCTTGACCTTTGCCACTGACGCCGAGCTCGATGCGGTGATTGTTGCGGTCTTGCAGACCTATCACGACCTTGGTGGTCGAACCGATCGTCGGCGCGCTCGCATGAAGTATCTCGTTTCGGATCTTGGTCTTGCTGGCTTTACCAGCGAAGTTGAAGCCCGACTTGGCCGCTCCCTTCGCCCCGCAACGACGACCTGGACGCCAAAGGCGGCTGCTGATCACTTGGGCTGGGCAAAGAGCCATGGCGACACCTGGCAACTTGGCGTGCGTATTGGTGCGGGACGTATTCGCAATCACGAAGGTGGCGCACAACAGCGCACGGCCTTTGCCGCCTTGGCCACACAATTTGGTGCACACTTCGCCGTGACGGCGCAACAAGACCTGATTGTCGCCGGTATTGCAAACGATGACAAAGCAGCAGTGATTGAGATTCTGCGAGAACACGGTGTGACCTTGGACGACGACTTGGGTCCAGTTGAGCGAAACGCACTCGCCTGTGTTGCCCTACCAACGTGCAGCCAAGCCTTGGCCGAAGCTGAGCGTCGTTTGCCGGAACTTGTTGACGGTCTTGAAGCCACGCTTCAGCGCGTTGGGGTTGACGAGCGTCGACTGCAAGTGCGAATGACCGGCTGCCCAAATGGTTGTGCTCGACCAGCAGTGGCTGAAATTGGTCTCGTTGGGCGAACGAAGACCGGTTATGACCTGTTTCTCGGTGGTGGACTGCGCGGTGATCGCTTGGCCACGCTCGTCGCAGAGAAGGTGAAATTGGAAGACCTAGACCAACACTTGACGCCACTGCTTGAGCAGTGGAAGAACGACGGTGAAGCGGGCGAAGCGTTTGGTGACTTCCTCCACCGAGCGGGGCTGCTGTGACCGTCCATCTTGTCGGTGCGGGCCCAGGATCGGCTGATTTGTTGACCCGACGGGCTGCGACGTTGCTGGCAAAGGCGGAGGTGGTCGTCATTGACCGTCTTGTTGATTCGTCGGTTCGCGCACTCATCAATGAAGCGGCCGAGGTGATTGAAGTGGGCAAATCCCCCGGCCAATCAAGCACGCAAACATTGATCAACGAGGTACTGGTTTCCCTGGGCCAACGGTTCAATTGCGTCGTTCGGCTGAAAGGTGGCGACCCATTCGTCTTTGGGAGGGGCTTTGAAGAACTCGAAGTCTTAGAAGCTGCTGGCATCGCCGTTGACGTCGTCCCTGGCGTCAGTTCAGCATTTTCTGCTCCTGCGGCAGCGGGCATCCCCGTCACCCACCGCAAGCTCTCTCGTGGCATTGCCGTGCTCACAGGAACCGCGGCGGATGAAGAACACCTCGACTTCACCTGCCTTGCTCGATCAGGACTCACCTTGGTGTTTTTGATGGGAGTCGAGCGTCGAGGTGCGATCGCTGCACAACTACTGCTTGGTGGACTGAGTGCCAATACACCGGTGGCTGCGGTGATGGACGCCTGGACGGCAAAACAGTGCGTCGTGAGAGGAACACTCGATGAGTTGCACGACCTGAAGGTGCACGCACCTGCGGTGATCGTCATTGGAGCCGTTGCGGCACTGCAGAGCCATGAACTTGTTGGTGCGTTGGCCGAGGTTCGCTAGTGCTTCCCCTCATCGTCAATTTCACTGGCCGAAAGGTGCTCGTGATTGGCGGCGGGGAAATTGGCATGCGAAAAGCAGCAAGTTTTGTTGCCGAAGGTGCGCTCGTCACCGTGCTCACGAAGGAAGTATTGGCGTCACCCCCACAAGGTGTGGCAGAAGTCCTTCTTCGTGAGTATCGACCCGGAGACCTTGAAGGCTTTTTGTTTGTCGTTGCGGCAACTGGGGACAAGGCGGTGAATGACCTGATTGAAAAAGAAGCACAGGACCTCGCCACCTTGATCAATGTGGTCGATGACCTCGAGCGCGGCGATACGTATTTCGCAGCCCTTCATCGCCAAGGCGACGTCATTGTGGCGGTGTCGACGAGTGGTGCGGCCCCGGCGTTTGCGCAGTGGATCAGAAGCGAGATCGCTCGACTGCTCCCATCAAATCTTGGAGAGGCGGCAAAAACGCTACAAGCGGAGCGAAACGCCCTTCACGCGGCCGGCATTACCACCGAAGGTCGTGACTGGAAACCAGCGATTGCGGCCGCCCTTGCGAGTAGTGCCGATGCAGCGAGCAACGTTGCCGAGCGCAAATAGGTTGGTTGGCGGTTACTTGGCTATCCGAGTTCGTCCGCTGATGCAGGAAGCCCGCCGAGAATGTTTGGCGGCACGAAGTTGTTTTCTTGCGTGACGTCGGCCTCGACGAGCTCGACCATCTTGTCGACCACTTCTTGTGGGTCGAGTTGGCCCTCGGTCACAAATTGGCCCATGAGCTGAAACAGCGGGGTGGAGGCCGCAGCAACGCTGTGGTCGCCAAACCATTCCCACATGGACTCGGCCATGCGGTCGTTGAAGCCCGTGTCATATGGTCCAGGGTTGAGCAGGGTGACGTCGACACCTTGGCCGGCGATTTCTGCTCGAAGGGTCTTGCCGAGCGCTTCGAGCGCATGTTTGGTCATTGAATAGGGGCCAAACGCGGGTCCCGCCACGACGCCGGCGATGGAAGAAACAATGATGATGCGACCTTTTCCTCGTGCAACCATCTTTGGCAGCACCGCTTGGGTCATGGCCAAGGTGCCAAAGACGTTGACCTCAAATAGGTGACGAACGCGAGCGAGTGGCACATCAGCGAGCGGTCCGGTTTGGCCTGCGCCGGCGTTATTGATGAGCACGTCAATGTCCATTGACGCAACGCTTTCGACATCGTTCGTGGTGATGTCGAGTTTCCTGACGTCGAGTTGTGGGGCCTCTTGGCGAAGTGCCACTGCTTGCTCTTCGGTTTCGGTCGTGGCGATGACGTGGTGGCCTCGTGCGCTGAGGGCGAGGGCAGCGCCGCGCCCAAATCCTGATCCAGCTCCGGTGATGAGGACGGTAAGCGACATGGTTTCTCCTCTTGGTCGACAACTAACTCTAGGTCCACTGTTGCTTGAGGTTTGTGACGCCGTGACCTGTGAGTTGGCTGAAGAGTTCTTTGCCGCACCCTTGTACGCTTCGTGGCAAGAGCTCATGAATGGAGCACGATGCGCAACGTGGTGACGTGCCAAGTTGAGATCACCCTGCATGCGGTGGTCGCGTCGCGCACGCACGGTTCTTCGGGGCGTCCATGAGCGAGGAACTCGTCAAGGGTCCGATTGAACTCTCCATTGATGGAAAAGGAGACTTCGAAATCGTCTCCGCCGTCGGTGCGTCAGTGGCCCCTCGAACACGAAAAGGCACAAAGCATCAACGCGATCTTGCGGTTGCAGTTGAAGGGGCCGAACATGGCTACGACGTCGCTTCGACTCGACGGATTGGGCCAGGCCTCTACGAAGTGGTGCTGACAAAGGCACAACGCGAAGAACCGAGCGAGGCCGGTCATGTCGAGCTCGGCCTCGTCGACGTTGGCGACGCAGTGGCGAATGAACCCATGGTTGATGCCGCCACAAACACTGCAGCACCAACGCAGCTAGCAACGGTCGTTGACGGTGGGCCGGAAGGGTCAACCAATGACGTTGGCGATGACGAAGAACTCTCATTGCCCGGAGAAGTAGCAATTGCGCTTGGCGATGTTGGCCGACTTCCTGATCACTTGGTCGACCCGGAACTACTGTTCGCAGCACCACCTGTGGCCGCGCCTGCACCCGCAGTGACCACTGCATTTGCTAATGGGGAAAATCTCGCTGTCGGACCGAAACTGTCAGCGGTGGCATTAGCTGACGCTGTCCACCCGCCGCTACTTGCGCCGCCAAACAAGAAGCGCTGGTACCAGCGAAAGGCCAAAGGGCCAACCCTCGTCATACCGACGACGCCTCGACCAGGGCCGCTAGCGATTGCTGCAGATGGGCCACCCATGGCGCCACTTGCTACAACGTTGCAAGCTGTGCCCCCAACTTCGAGTGCAGTACGCGCAGATCCTCGCGTCGCTGGTGACGTGGCCCTCAGTTCTGCACCGGTTGAGATCGATGTGAGCACGGGGCTTCCACGGACCGCTCCACCGGCCCTTGCCGTGTCGGGAGCAAAAGATCTCGGACGCAATTGGCGTGGACAAAAGGTCACCGAAGATGGCCACAAAGAGCTACCAGAACGTCCCGCAATGGCGTTGTGGGACTACTTCGCTGAAGTGGGACTCGCAACCGCAGAGCACCTTGATGCAGCCTTTGGTCTTCACGTGGAGACGGGGGTCACCGTCATGGAGGCCCTTGTAGCCGTTGGAGCGTGCGACGAGAGTGCACTCGTCCAAGCAGCCTCCACCTTCAGTGGACTTGCGATTTGCGATTTGCCGAGAGCTGAACTCGACCCAGCAGCACTTGACTTGCTGCCGGAATCAATCGCACGAGAACACCGGATTTTCCCGCTTCGAATTTTGCCCGACGATTACATCGTCGCTTTGGCCGAACCAAGCGAGAAGTTGCACAGTTTGCTGACGCAAGCGAGCGGTAGCCACGTGACGATGATGGTCGCACGACCAACCGACATTGTTGCCGCCATTGATCAGAACTATCACGCGCTGTTTGGCATTAATGAGCTCGTTGAAGAGTTCGAAGCTGATGAAGGGACGCGTCGGCGAGCCAATGCAGTAACCCCTGCCGAAGTCGATGCGGACAATGCGCCGATTGTCCGCCTGGTCAACCGGATCTTGTCGCAAGCCATGCGTGATGGTGCATCTGACGTGCACATTGAACCTGCCGATGAAGTGGTCCGGGTGAGGAGTCGCGTCGATGGCGTCTTGAAGGTGGTGTTGGTGCTGCCTGCCGCCATGGGGCTTGGTCTTGTGAGCCGGATCAAGATCATGGCGGAGATGAACATTGTTGAACGTCGACGCCCTCAAGATGGCACCTTCACGATCCAACTCGACGGACGTGCCGTTGACGTTCGCGTGGCGACCGTTGCGACCATCTTTGGCGAGAGTTGCGTGTTGCGACTGCTTGATAAGACGAAGTCATTGCTGTCGATTTCCGATCTCGGTATGGCGGAATCGACCCATGCCACCTACTCCAAGATGATTCGAGCTCCCTTTGGCATGGTGCTGTGTGTTGGGCCAACCGGATCAGGAAAAACGACAACGCTCTACGCGTCACTCAATGAAATCAGCGACGTAGCTCGCAATGTGATGACCATTGAAGACCCCGTCGAATATGTCTTTCCTTCCATTAATCAGATCCAAACCAATGAACAAGCTGGGTTGACGTTTGCGACTGGGCTCAAATCGATTCTGCGCCAAGACTCCGATGTGGTCCTCGTTGGTGAGATTCGTGACGTCGAAACCGCTCGCATTGCGGTGCAGTCAACCTTGACTGGTCACTTTGTGCTGTCGTCGATTCACGCAACGGACGCCATTGGTGCGCTGACGCGATTCATCGACATGGGAATTGAACCGTTCCTTATTGCTTCGTCACTCGTTGGTCTCGTTGGACAGCGTTTAGTGCGACGGACCTGCACCTCGTGCAGCGAGCCCTATGTGCCAACTGATGAAGAACTTGACTTTTACGTCCAAAGTGGAGGACCGGAGAAGAAGGTGTTCCTGCGTGGCGCGGGTTGTAACACCTGTGGGCACACGGGCTACAAGGGTCGAGTCGGTGTCTATGAACTCGTGCCAATGACACCGGAAATGAAGCGGCTCATTGTTGGGTTTGCGACCGAGCAAGAACTTCGAGACCTGGCCAAAAAGCAAGGTATCCGCTCCATGCAAGACGAAGCGATCGCGCTGATCTCGCGTGACATCACCACGCCTGCAGAGGTCATCCGCAGTATCTACGCTCTGTAGCAATGGCCAAATTTACCTACGACGCACTTGACCGCGATGGCAACCGTGTTGCCGGCAAGGTCGCAGCTGAAACTGAACGCGACGTCATTGAGTCGCTCAGAGCAATTGGACTCCGACCGCTCAAGGTCAAGCCTCGTCGATCGATTTTGCAATATGAGTTGACGCCCGAAAAGGTTGATCCTGAAGAGATCATGCACTTTTCACGCCAACTTGGGGTGTTCGTGAAGGCTGGCATTCCAATCATGGATGCACTTGGCATCATTGCGTCGGAGACCTCCGACAAGCAGTTGCGCAAGGTTTTGCTTGAGATGATCGATGCGCTCTATGACGGTCAAACGTTCGCGACAGCGGTTGCTCAGCATCCTCACGTGTTTCCGAATTACTACGTCGGCATTTTGCAGTCGGCGGAACTCACCGGAAACCTAGATGTCGTGCTCAACCAATTGGCCGACTACATCCAGCGCGATGTTGACGCAAAGTCGCAGTTCACCAGTGCGCTCATCTATCCGGCCGTCATCATGGTGATGGCCGTTGTGGTTGTGCTGGTCCTCGTGATCTTCGTGCTGCCGAAATTCCAATCATTTTTCGATCAGCTCGGCGCCAACCTTCCACTGCCGACGAGAATATTGTTGGCGATGTCATCGTTTCTGGGTCAGTTTTGGTGGTTGATCGTGACCGTTGCGTTGGCCACGATCATTGGCGCACTTTTGGCCAAGCGCCAACCACGAGGACAAGCAGTTGTTGATGGCCTTGTCCTGAAGGTTCCGGTCCTTGGTGGGCTCATTCGTGCGTCCATTGTCGAGCGACTTTGTCGCGTACTTGCCTCAATGATTGACAGCGGGGTTTCGCTCCCCGAGGCAATGGCGGTTGCGGCCGAATGTGCTGACAACGCCGTGTATCGGCGGGGGATGGAAGCCATTCGGTCCGAGATGATGGAGGGTCGAGGAATCGCTGGCCCCCTAGCTGCAACTGGGCTGTTTCCAACAGCAGCCCAACAAATGTTCCGAGTCGGCGAAGAGACAGGCACCTTGAACGTCCAAATGGAGACTGCTGCGGACTATTACAAACGGGAACTTGACCAGAAAATCAAGCGATTTACCTCGCTTTTTGAGCCGGCCGTCATCATTGTCGTTGGCTTGGTGGTCGGTTTTGTGGCGGTCGCGCTAGTCACCGCCATGTATGGGGTCTACAATCAGGTGCAGGCTTAAGGGGTTGAATGCGCCGGAAATTTTCAGGTATCACCGCATTGAATGGTCGTTCAATGCTTCCTACCTCTAAGCACCGCGCCCAAAGCGATGCTGGCCTCACACTTGTTGAGCTTTTAGTTGTTCTTGTCATCACGCCATTAGTGCTCGGTGCTACCGCCGTTGGGTTGATTTCAATGTTCGCAACGGAGCACCAAGTTGGTGCCATGGTCGACAGTGCATCAAAGGCGCAAATCGCCGCCGCTCAGCTGTCAACCGACTTAAAGGCAGCCAGCGCGGCCACGCAAAATCGCACCCCAAGTTGCGGTCCAAGCACAATGAACGGCATCGCTGTCACCCAACAAGTTGCCCTCATGTCCGAAGACGGCAGCACCGTTGTTGCCTACGTCAACGCGACTGATGGCAAGGGAACGTGGTCAATGCTGCGGGTCGTGTGTTCAGAATTTGACACGACGACACCGGTGTCAACGACCACCGTGTCAACGAGTCCAACCCCACTTGACGCCAACCTTGCCTGCAATGCCCTTGCCGTGACGTGTCCGAAATACAGCGACTGGATTCCTTCCACTGGGATTGGCGACATTTCGGTGCCTGTGAGCCTGACCTCGAACATTGTGGCCGCACCACAGACGTGGACGCCGCCGCAGACGACAACGACCACGACCACAACCACAACCACAACCGTTCCTGCGACGACTACCACGTCGACGTCTGGAACCACCACGTCGTCGACCACATCAACAACAGTTGCGTCAACGACTTCGACAACGGCAACCACCACCACAGTCCCACCGACCCCAGCCACTGTTGAGACTCCACTCATCTTGATGTCCACAACCTGCCCAGTGGCCGACTTTGCCGATCGTTCGACACTGAGTGTTGGCGGCGGATCGGGAATTATGGCGATCAATGCAGAGTGTTCGCCTGCAGTGAGCTTCAGCGGCGGTGTCTTCCGAGGACGCGGCTGGAAAGCCCACAAGAAGTCCAAAACAGTGGTTGGCGGCAAGACCCCGCTCGTGAACTTGAACACCATCCAAGAACTTGGAACCTTTAGCGATCCATTCGCGGACAAAATTGCTCCGACCGTGTCGGCTTTAGGGACCGGTTCTTGCGTGAGCGGCGTCTGCACCCCAGGTGTCTACTCTTCGCTTCCAGCTATGAATACTGGTTCGTTTACATTCCTGCCCGGTGAGTACGTCTTTAATACTCCAGTCATCATTGGCGGGAACAAATTGGCCAAAGCGGCAACGGTTCACTTTGGTGCAGGGAACTACAACTTTGCCCAAGGCTTTATTGAAAGTGGCTACGCCACGGTTTCGTTTGCAAGTGGGACCGCCACCTTCAGCGGTGCTGCGGGAGTTTGCAACGCTCCGTCAAAGACGTGGGACTGGAAGCATTCGAAGGACAGTCCTGCTTTTTGGACATCCTTTAATGCCCCTTCGCCGACTTGTAGCAAGGGTCCACACTCAGATGAACCTCTTGACCCGACTGCCATAGCAACGAAACGCCCAGCCCTTAGCGTCTTTGGCCACGCAACGCTGACCTCGGGTGATGCGAACGAAGGAATGCTCTTCTACGTGCCAGCTGGTGGCTTGAGTCTGCAAACGTCTGGACACAAGGGCATTGCCGTCAACCTTTCCGGCCACTCAAAGTACGGCGGCATCGCCATTTGGGACAATGCCACCGCAAGTTCCGGACAAGCCCTGCTTGGTTCCCATACTCCTGGCCTGACGACCAATTTCGGTGGCGTCTACATCCCAAACCAACAGGTGGTGATCGGGCAAGGTGGCGTACTCAACACGTCATTCATGGTCATCGACTCACTCAAGATGCTCGGTAACGGCACCCTCAACGTTGGATGAGTAGGAGCGTCGCGAGGTTGCCGCAAGGCGCCGAGCGTTCGGTAGTGCTTGATGCCGGTGACACTCTCATTGAGGTGCTGTTTGCGATTCTGGTGTTAGCAATCTCTTCAGCTGCGCTGTTTGGCGCCTTTACGACATCACTTCAATCTGCTGGCGTACACAAGGGTCAGTCGACCTTGCAGGGGCTGCTGTCGAACTATGCCGAGACCGTGGTCTCACAAGTCGAGTTTGGCAATCCACCAAAGTATCGGTCCTGCGCGACGCCGAACTACTACAAGACAAACCTTGACTTCACGACGTTCGATCAAAAGCTTGCGCAGTTGAATTCGACAACGATCACGCCGTATGTCGTAGAGCTCGCACGTGTGAATTACTGGGATGGCGCAACGTTCTCCTCGTCATGTTCTTCTGGTTCAACCCTTCCGCAGTTGATGGAGGTCTTCGGCGTTGGTCCGAATGGAGCGAAATCTTCACTCACGTTCTCGGCGCAGAACCTTGACTACAACGGTCCAACTCCTATTGCGCCCACGGCACCTTCGGCGACGCTGGCGGCAAGTTACGCCGTGGGGAAGTTTTCACTCATCCCAATTCGATTTTCTGGCGCACCAACTCCGGTTCTGACGTGTGTTCGTGTGGATCGAAGCAACGCTCCATGTCAGACCTCACTCGATGGAGGCATCGCGTTTGATTCAGGTGCCACGTCAGGAAACTTGACCGGATACCTCATCATTTCCTCAAAGACGCCTGCTGGCACATATCACTTCACCGTTGCTGCGACCAATGGCTTCCCGACAATGGCTACGAAGCCAAGTACGGACCTCACGGTGGTGGTGAAGTGATGAGGCGGCGTCGAAATGGTGATGAAGGCGCCGTTCTCATCATGGCCATGGCATTTCTCCTCGCCGGGAGCATGGTGGCGATGGCACTTCTGTCCCTCACCGAGACATCGATCCTGTCCGACGTCCATGCGCGCCAAGCCGCCGACCTTCGATTTTCCGCGAATGCGGCTGCCCAGGTGGTGATTGAACAGCAGCGCTACACCTATCAGGATTTGTCAAAACTGCCGCTTGACACCACCACACAAGCTTGGGACTGCACGCCAGCGAATTTCAATGCTTCGGTAAGTGTGAAGACCCCAGTAGTGGTGTTCTGCCAGATGCAATATCAGCCCGGAACCACCGCTTCTCGAGTACTCACACTTTCTGTCTGTCAGGCGACCTATTCCCCAACGGCATTGTCTGACTGTGTGGGAACCGTTGATGCCAAGCAATTGGCGCACCTCTCGGCACAAATCTCATTTAATGACTATTCAGTCAATGGCGTGATGGCGTGTAGCGGTCTCGATAATCGATGGTCGTGTGGAACAGGAATGACCATCAATCGGTGGCAGTCTCGCTGAGAATTCCTCAGGTAGACCGGCGTTGATGGAATCACCTGAAGTAATCTGTGCGAAGGAAGTTCTGGGGTCAGCAGAGATACGCCGGTCCATTTGAGAGGGAGAAACCCATGCAGAACATTGTTCGAGCCGCTCGTGAGCGCAAGCTTCAAAAGGGCGAAGAGGGATTCACCCTCATTGAACTGTTGATGGTCATTGTCGTCCTTGGCATCTTGGCCGCAGTAGTGGTCATCTCAGTCGTTGGCCTAACCGCGAAGAGCGCTCTTGCTGCCTGTCAGAGTGACGCCAAGTCCGTTGAGAGCGCATTGGCTGCATACAACGCACAAAACGCACCTGGCGTTGTTGGCCCGCTCAATGAGACCGAGCAACTTGGAACCGCAAACGACTACATCTACACCGATGTTCGTGACAAGTTGGTCCAAAGCGACACCAACGCCAATGGTTACTTGAAGTCATGGCCACACAACCCGGACCACTACTTCATCGGTGTTGACAACAACACTGCTGGGGTTGTTGTCTACCCAGGTGGCAACTTGACGAAGACCGCAATTCCATTTGAGCCATCCACTCCCGGTGGCCAAGACGGATGTCAGCAGACTGAGGGTCTGAACTGATCAGCCTGAACTGAAGTGACGAGGGGCCGGCCAACTTGGCCGGCCCCTCGTTCGCGTTTGGGCAATGATGGATGATGTGGAGATTTGCTTGTGACCGACCGACTCAGTGCAATCGACCCGTGGCTTGAAGTCTTAGTTGGTGCAGGGGCAACCGACTTGCTCCTCGTGAGTGGTTCTGCTCCTCGCTATCGGTTGGCTG
>CANFJV010000052.1 GCA_947447225.1 Acidimicrobiaceae bacterium | reverse complement strand
TTCTCTTCAACCGATGCTGAGGCGCTCTCGGCCAACGCCTACCTCGGTGGGTTTGGCATTGCAGCGGCAATGCAGCGTGGCGCACAAATCGTCATCACCGGGCGTGTGACCGACGCGGCGCTCGTCATTGGTCCAGCAGCGTTTCATCACGGCTGGGCGAGCGATGACTTCGATGCCTTGGCGGGGGCTCTCGTGGCTGGACACCTCATCGAATGTGGGACCCAGGTGACCGGCGGCAACTACGCCCTTTTCCATGAGTTGCCGGATCTTCGCTTTCCCGGTTTTCCAATTGCTGAAGTGGCCAACGATGGCTCATGTGTCATCACCAAGCAACCGGGCTCTGGTGGCCTCGTCTCTGTTGGCACCGTGACCGCACAACTCCTCTACGAAATTGGCGACGAACGCTACGAAAACCCCGATGTCGTTGCTGATTTCTCCACAGTGGAGTTGCACCAACTTGGGCCCGATCGAGTCCAGGTCTCAACGGTCAAGGGCTATGCCCCTTCGGGCAAGTTGAAGGTGGCGCTCAACTACGAAGGTGGCTACCGGAACCAGATGTCGGTGATTCTCACCGGCCTCGATCTCCATGACAAAGCCCGCCGTGTTCGGACCATGTTGTTTGACCTGCTCGGTGGTGAAGACCAGTTCGACGAAGTCACGGTTGAATTGGTGTCGGGAACAACCATTGACGCTCCGACCAATGAAGCAGCAACTGGCCGCCTGCGCATTGTGGTGAAGGGCCAAGACGAACACCTTGTTGGTCGGAAGTTCTCCCAAGCGGTTGTGGCGCTGACGCTCGCTTCAGTTCCGGGCTTCTTTGCGGACACGCCACCTACGGGGGCATCAACCTATGGCGTTTACTGGCCGGCACTCATTGATGACTCAGTGGTTGAGCACAGCGTTGTGCTCGAAGGCGGCGAGGAGATCGTCATTCCTCGAGCGCCGGTGACCGCGGACCTACCACTTCGAAAGTCAGACCCAGAGACGCAAGACCTCTTGGGTGAACCAACAACGTTGGCGATTCTCGGTGACCTCTGTGGAGCCCGGTCCGGCGACAAAGGTGGCAACGCCAATGTCGGGATTTGGACGACTGATGACGAGATCTTCGACTGGATGGTGCGCGCGCTTGATGTCGACACCGTGGCTGAGCTGCTCGGCGTTGACGTCGACGTGGAAGTGCGTCGCACGGTGCTTTCGAACGTGTTGGCCATCAACTACGTCGTGGTTGGCATTCTGGGTGAAGGTGTCGCTTCGTCGACGCGCCTTGATCCACAAGGAAAGGGCCTCGGCGAATACTTGCGGTCACGCATGGTCGACGTCCCGATCTCGCTGCTTTCGAAACTTCGCCAGCCTTGAGGGTCAGTAACTGCGAGGGAGCTTCAAGGTGTGGGTGGCCACGTAGTTGAGGATCATCTCTCGACTGACTGGTGCCACTTTGAGCAATCTGGCCATGCCGTAGCAGGTGGCAAGGCCGTATTCCGTTGCCATGCCGTTGCCGCCATGGGTCTGCATCGCTTGGTCAATGGCTTGGAGTGCTGCATCAGCAGAGGCCAACTTCGCCATGTTGGAACTCTCGGCTGCGTCAAGTCCCTGGTCGAATTCCCAGGCGGCCTTTGCCAACATGAGTCGCGCCATCTCGAGGTCGATCTTGGCTTTGGCCAGTGGATGCGCAATGCCTTGGTGCGCACCAATCGGCACACCCCACACCACTCGGTCATTTGCGTAACTCGCCGCTTTGTCAATCGCGTAGCGACCGAGGCCAACGAGCACGGCGGCGGACAAAATACGCTCTGGGTTGAGGCCCATAAATAGCGGCCGAAGGGCTCCACCTTCTGGACCAATGCGGCAACTGTCATCGACCTCAACATCAGTGAAGGTGACGGTGAACTGCTTCTCCGTTGCCACGACTTCGACCGGGATGAGTTGGAGATCAATGCCGTCGGCTGACGTCGGCACGACGAACAAGGTGAGCTGGCCACGGCCGGTCTGTGGGTCAGTGCCAGTCTTGGTGACAACGAGGACATGACTCGCCTCGTCGATGCCGGAGATGTAGTACTTCGTCCCTGAAATCTTCCAACCAGTAGAAGTCCGAGTGGCTGTCGTTGACAATCCGTGTGAATTGGAACCGGCGTCAGGTTCCGTGATGGCAAAGGCCATTTTCTCGGTGCCCGATCCAATACCGGGCAAGTAGCGGTTTCGCTGCTCTTCCGTGCCGAATCGACCAATCACTTCACCACAGATCGCCGGAGACACTAAGAACATCAGCAGCGGACAGCCAGCCGCTGCAGTCTCTTCGGCAACCGCAGCGAGTTCCGCCATGCCCATGCCACCGCCAAAGGGCTCCATCACATTTACGCCAGTGAAGCCAGGCTCAGAAAGTGCCTTCCAGAGTTCGTCAGCTTTGCCGCCACTGCGAGCTTCTTGCTCGAAGTAGCGGTGGCCAAATGAAGAAGCAATGGAGAACACCGTTGTCCTCAAGAGTTGTTGCTCATCGGTTTCACGAAAGTCCATGACCACTCCTGTCTGTGGACATGAATCTAGGCGAGACCCTCGAGATTTGTTCTTGTGGGGAAGTACGTTAGGAGTCGAGAGGTGGTTCTATGGCAAAGCACAGTGACGTCAACTTGAGTGATGTGTTCACCGCGACCTCGGGCAGCGTACTCATGTCGGGTATCCAAGCCATTGTTCGAGCAAGCCTTGAGCAGATGTGGCTCGACCGTGGTCGTGGACTTTCGACCGGTTCGTTTGTTTCCGGGTATCCAGGGTCACCGCTTGGCACGGTTGACATGGAGTTTGATCGAGCCAAGCGCTACTGCGACCCGGCCAATATTCACTTTCATCACGCCATCAATGAAGAGTTGGCAGCAACAGCGGTTGTTGGAACCCAACTCGTAGACCAGTTGCCAGGTGCTGACGTCGACGGAGCAGTTGGCTACTGGTTTGGCAAGAACCCAGGGCTCGACCGCGCTGCTGACGCACTTCGTCATGGGAACTACATGGGGACGAGTCCACTCGGTGGTCTTGTTGCGTTCATTGGTGACGACCCAAGTAGCAAGTCCTCCACCTTGCCGTCGTCGAGTGCAGAGATGTGCGAGTCGATGCTTATCCCTGCGTTTAACCCTTCGACCATTGCCGAAATGGTGAGCTACACCCTGCATGGGGTGGCGATGTCGAGAGCGTCAGGCACGATTGCTGCGGTTCGGGTTGTGACGGAGTTGGCAGATGCGGCAGCCGTCGTTGATCTTGTCGACCCTGCCACCTACATTGAAGCCCCTGACCCTGGCCGTGAAATATTTCGTGCCACGTTGCTTGGTGCTCGAGCCGTCGAAGCTGAACAACATCTCTTTGAGGTTCGCCTGCCAAAAACCATCGCGTATGCCAAGGCCAATCACTTAAACAAGGTGGTCTTCGAAGCCTCGCGACCAACCTTTGGCATCATCGCGTCAGGCACCACGTATTCGAGCTTGCTCCGAGCCTTTGAAATCTTGGGCGTTGATGAACAGGCGCTCGAACAAATGGGTATCCGTCTCATCAAGATTGGCCTCATCTGGCCGCTCGATCACCAAGAGTTCCGAGACTTCACTGCTGGACTGCAAACGGTCTTTGTGGTTGAAGACAAGCGACCCTTCTTGGAACTCCACATCCGAGATGCTCTCTATGGGGCGAAGAACTTGCCGCTCATCTTGGGCAAACATGATGTCGACGGCAGTCCGCTCATCCCAACCTATGGAGCGATGGATGTCGATGGGATCTTGGCAGTGCTCGCCAAGGTGCTACTTCGCCACAATCCTCCAGAGCGCGTTGTTGCAGAAATCGAGCGCATCGCGCGTCCAAAGCGTCGCTTAAAGGTCGCTTCCCTGCCGGTTCGTCAGCCCTATTTCTGCTCAGGCTGTCCGCACAACCGGTCCACAATGGCTGGTGCTGATGAACTCGTCGGTGTCGGCATTGGTTGCCACGTCATGGTGGCCTTCCAAGACGAAACGCGCGGACACCACGTTGGTCTCACCCAAATGGGTGGCGAAGGCACACAGTGGATTGGTGCGGCACCGTTCATGGGCAAGCGCCACTTCGTTCAAAACCTTGGTGACGGCACGTTCTTTCACTCTGGGTCACTCGCCATTCGAGCAGCCGTGGCTGCCAATCTCAACGTCACCTACAAACTCCTCTACAACCGAGCGGTTGCCATGACCGGTGGACAGACCCCACCAGGTGGTTTTGAAATCCCGGCACTCACCAAGTGGCTCGCACTTGAAGGTGTTCGCAAGGTCATCATCACGACCCCTGAGCCCGAGCGCTATGAAGGTGTGACCCTTGACCCCATTGCCACGGTTCGACACCGTGACGACATTGCTGACCTGTCAAGAGAATTCGCCGCAGTTGAAGGCGTGACGGTCATGATCCACGACGATCGCTGTGCCGCTGAAGAGCGACGCCTCAGAAAACGCGGTCTTGTTGAGACGCCGAAGAAACGCATCGCAATCAATGCTCGAGTCTGTGAAGGCTGTGGGGACTGCCAAGCCAAGTCCACCTGTTTGTCGGTTGAGCCGGTCATGACCGATTTTGGCGACAAGACCCAGATTCACCAGAGCTCGTGCAACTTTGACTTCTCTTGTGTTGAGGGGGATTGTCCTTCCTTCCTCCAAGTGATCCCGGGCAAGAAAGAAGCACGGGTTGTGCCGACGTTGCCGGTCGAGTTGGTTGACCCGGTGAGGATTGTGCCAGGCCACGATGCCTCCATTCGCATGGCAGGTGTTGGCGGGACTGGTGTGGTGACCGTGTCGAGAATCCTGCAGATGGCTGCTCGCCTTGATGGGCTTCATGCATCGGGCCTTGACCAAACGGGCCTCAGCCAAAAAGGTGGTCCGGTCATCAGTGACGTCCGCATTGCCAAAGCGCAACTACAGACCGCGCCAAAGGCGTCTGAACACACGATCGACTTGGTGCTCGGATTTGACCTGCTCGGCGTTTTGAGCCCCATCGTGGCCGACAAGATCGACCATGAAAGAACGGTTGCCGTGCTCAACTTGGCGGCTACGCCAACGCATGATCAGTTGACCCGGTCGGGACCGAAGACGCCAACAGAACAAGAAGTGCACGAGTTGCTTGAGCCACTTACTCGGGCAGAACACAATGTCTACGTCAATGCCCTCCAAGTGGCAGAAGCCGTTGTTGGCGATCACTTGGCCGCCAACTTGGTGTTGCTTGGCGCAGCATTCCAGGCAGGATGCCTGCCACTTTCGGCGAAAGCCATTGAAGGTGCGATTGCGATGAACGGCTCTTCGGTTGAAGAGAACCTCACGGCGTTCTCGTGGGGTCGAGCGGTTGTGCTTGACCAAAGAGCCGTGATGGCGGTCGTTGCGCCGGAAGTGGAAGCGGCAAAGGCCGCCACCGACGCAGTCGTCGTGCAAGCGGTGCAGGCACTCTCGCTTTCCCCAGGTGCTCAAGAACTTGTGACCGCACGCGGAACCGATCTCGTGGCGTTTGGTTCGCGAAAAGGTGCCCTTTCCTATGTGAAGGCGGTGGGTGACGTGGCGGAGCGCCTTGCAGGGGCCGAGTCGGCAACTCGAGACGAGCTGGTGAGTTCGTATGCGCGAAATGCCTACAAACTCCGTGCGTATAAAGATGAGTATGAAGTCGCTCGATTGCATTTGTTGCCGGAGACAAACGCAGAAATCATTCGAGAGTTCGGTCATGGGGCAAAGGTGTCGGTGCTCTTGCAGCCACCGATGTTGAAAGCCTTTGGTATTGATCGAAAGATTGCACTTCGCCATACGGCCCGACCAGCATTTGTCGTGCTTCGAGCGATGCGACGCCTCCGGGGAACCTTTGCTGATCCCTTTGGCTACACCACGGTGCGTCGGATTGAGCGTGCGCTCATTGGTGAGTATGACCGACTCGTTGACCGTGCACTTGAGCGTGACCCCAATGCGACGCTGGGGCTCGCTCGAGAGGTGTTCGAGCTCCCAGATCTCATTCGTGGTTATGAATCGGTCAAGTTGGAGAACGTCGTTCGCTTCAGGGAACGCAGTGAAGCACTCTTTGCGGAACGTCCCCAAGAACTCGCCTCAACAACGAGGTAGCACGTTCAGGATTCATCAAGATCCTTGATGGCAGGGACTCGGGTAAACAGCGAAGTTTCTCCCCAATGAATCACTTACACAAACTAATTATTCTGTTTTTCGTATGAGTTGTTGTTGATTTGTCGACGGTTGCCACGTTGCCGCATGGCTTCAAATGGCGATGGAGTCGTACGTTTTCGCGTCTCGGAGACAAGTATCTGACACACTTGCAAGCGTGACGAACTACGACATCATCGGCGACGTACACGGCCAGATTGAAAAACTCACCAAACTGTTGAAGCACCTTGGCTATCGCGAGATCAAAGGGGCCTATCGCCAAGAAGGACACACGGCCATCTTCGTCGGTGATCTGATTGATCGAGGCCCAGGTCAACTCGAAGTGCTTCAGACCGTCAAGGCAATGGTGGATGCAGGAACTGCGCTGTGCGTGATGGGGAACCACGAGTTCAATGCCCTTGCCTATGCAACGGTGAAGAATCCCATGGATGTCGATGGGAAGATCGAATTTTGTCGTCCTCATAGTGCGAAGAATCGTCATCAGCACGAGGCGTTTTTGGCACTCGATGCACCGCTGCGAGATGAATGGCTGCAATGGTTTCGCACCCTCCCGCTCTGGCTCGAGCTCTCTGACCTACGCGTGGTGCACGCCTGTTGGCATGAGGCATCGATGAACGATGTCCTCCAAGCGTTTGGCGAACCCTTTCTTCGAACTAATGATCAGATCCGACATGCCACGAACAAGAAGTCCCGGGCATACCACGCAATCGAGACACTGCTGAAGGGGCCAGAACTTGAGTTGACGGACCTCGGCATCCCTCCTTTTGAAGACAAAAGTGGGCATGCCCGACAAAGCGCTCGTATTTCTTGGTGGCTGCATGATGACAAGCCGCACTGGTTGCTTCAAGGACCAAAGCCCAAGAAGTTGAGCAAGGACGCGATGGGCCGCCTCATTAAAGCCGTTGAACCGTTTCGATATCACGACACCGCGAAGCCACTCTTCTTTGGCCATTATTGGCAAACCTCAGAGCATGAAGTTGCGCTGGCCACCATTGGACCAAATGCAGCCTGCGTTGATTTTTCCGCTGGAAAAGATGGAGAACTGACGGCCTATCGATTTGTGCCTGGCCAACGAATCTCCCGCAAGGGCTACCTGCGAGAGAGTCAAGGTTCATAGCCGTCGCGTTTTCACCCACTACGGTCGAAGCACAACTAAAGGAGTGGTGATGGCAGAAACCCAAGATCCAATTGTGCAAGTAGTGGCCAAGTGGCACCTCCACATGCGAGGACAATTAGAAGGCGGCCTCGACACACTCTTGGCTGATGACTGCGTGTTCCTCTCGCCAATTGTGTTCACGCCACAAGTTGGCAAAGAAATCACCAAGCTCTACCTGACCGCAGCATCAAAGACTTTCCCTGGAGATGGGTCAACCGAGCAAGATGGCGAGAAGCCATCGTCGGGTGGCTCCTTCCACTACGTGAAGGAGATCCTGTCGGGCCACCACGCCATGCTTGAGTTTGAGACCAAGGTCGATGGCAAATACGTCAACGGCATTGACCTCATCTCGTGCAATGACGACGGCCAGATCTCAGAGTTCAAGGTGATGATTCGCCCACTGCAGGCCGTCAACCTCATCCATGAACAGATGAAGAAAATGCTCGAGCGCTTGGGCTAGCGATTCGTCTTTGGCTTGACGATGGTGAGTGCTTTGTTGAGGTCGATGTTCATGAGGGGCTTGTCCTGTTGATTGTCCACTCGAGCACTCCCGGTGAAGTGAAGGAAATGGCTCGGCCAATTTCCTGCCTTCGTCAGCAATTGTTTCGTGGTGTAGGAACCGCGGTAGTTGTCGTCGGTAATGACCACACCTCGAGGGGTAACGGCCTCAACATAGGCAACATGGCCAACATCCCACTGGGCAATGGAACCAACGGTCGGGTTGGCGTCAACCTTGATGCCATTGGCCGCACCGACGCGAGCCCAGTCGCTGCCGTTGGCGTGCCAATTGAGGGTGATGCCTTCGCGCTCCAATCGATACGCGGCATACAAGGTGCAGTTATGGGGTCCATAGGTGTTGTAGCTCGGCCAGGTTCCGCCATAGAAACGCCAGGCCCACCCGGTTCGCTTGACCGTCGAGGCGTTGTAGCCACCAACGGTGCAGCGGTAGTCGGCACTCTTGCAGAGATAGGTCGTATACGCACCGGCTGGAGTCTCAAAGAGTGCTCCGGTCCCGGTCACGAAGAGGGGAATAAGCGCGAGTGCTGTCGCCAGTTTTCGCATCCGACTATGTTACTCGCAAGTAATGAAGAAGGAGAAAAATCGCGCCTCTGCTCGTTACACGGTCGAAACTGAGGCGGACCTCACTGGAGAAAGAAAGGGCAAAAAGCCCCATTTTCCACGCTCTACGGCCGAAGTGCCGTCAATTTCAGGAACAGTGCTTGGAGGGCAAGGGTCTCATTCGGATTATGTCGAAAGGTGGTGAAAAACTCGGTGATGGCATCAATGCTCGCTCCACAGCGTCGAGCTGTATCTGCTTGATCTCCTCCGGCGGAGACTGCGTCGGCAAGGAGATCGGCGTAGGTCCGCTGAAGTTGACCGAGTCCGGCACGCAGTTCATCGCTTCGGTAGCGTCGCTCAATTCGGGCGTAGCGATCGGTTACGTCTTTGCGACCAGGCAACGCCCGCTCACCGAGCGCTTCTGACTGGGCTTCTCGTTCGGCCAAGTCCGCTGCGTTTCGCTCTTTCATTGGCTGGACTGAGGCTTCCGTTGCTGCGAGTAGATCAGCGACGAGTTGAGCGATTTCGGCTCCCCCTCCGCCGAGTTGGGAAGGAATAGCCGTCCACATCGCCACACGTCCGGCAAAGGCAGGATCTTTCGCCAGAAGTTCTGCTCGCTCCAAATTCCCCGAACTTGCGCGCGCAATCGTTCGAGCCGTCTCAGGGTCACAACCGTTGGCAGCCAGGCTCGCGGCAATGGTCTTGGTTGAAAGTGGCGGAAACCCAACTTCAACACAGCGTGAGGCAATGGTGACGAGCTCTGGTGGTAAGTCGTCGGCCAACAGCACGAAAATGGTGGACGGCGGAGGCTCTTCCAGGGTTTTGAGCAGCGCTGGTGCGGACTTGGTGGCCAAGTGCACATCTTCGACAATCAAGACTTGGCGAGCAGCTTCAAGCGGTTTGCGTTGTGAAATTGCGGCGAGGGCTCGAAGATCGTCGACCGACACCATTGCACCCGATCGTGACGTCTCCACAATGTCAGGGTGTTGGCCCGCGGCGGCCAAGGTGCAGTTGCGGCAGTTGCCACAGCCTCCCTCGGCACATACAAGCGCTGCAGCAAAGGCTTTGGCCGCGAGTTCTTTGCCGGCACCCTCTCCACCAATGAACAAGTAGGCGTGCACGGGATTGACCAGGGCTTGGCGAAGGGTGGTGAGGGCTGCTTCTTGGCCGACGATCTCGTCGAAGGTGGTCACGATGACGACACCTCAATGCCAAGTCTTGTGGCGAACGCAAGGTCGACCGCACTGGTCACGGCAGCCAACGACTCGTTGCCATCAATGACCACAAAACTCGAGTCATTGGCTGCAAGTTCGAGAAAGCCGTCTCGGACTAACTGATGAAACGACGGATCGAGTCGCTCCAACCGGTCTGCCTTTGTGCCTGAAGACCGTGTGCGAGCGACGTCCAAGTCGCAATCGACCACGATGGTGAGGTCGGGACGCAGACCAGAAGTTGCGAAGTCGAGAACGTCGCCGAGAGCGGCCAACGAAAGTCCGCGGCCAAAGCCTTGGTAGGCGAGGGTCGAGGCGCTGTAGCGATCGGTGATGACCATTTGGCCGCCGGCCAACGCCGGTTCAATCAGCGTTTCGACATGTTGTGCCCGGTCAGCCGCCATGAGCAGCGCTTCGGCTCGAGAGGTTGGCTCGACATCGCCGTCATGAAGGAGCAGTTGGCGCAGTGCGCCACCAAGTTTTGTGTCGCCAGGCTCAAAGGTGAGGAGCGCCGAAAGAGCATCAGCCACGCGTTTGGCTTGGGTCGACTTGCCCGACCCGTCGATCCCTTCAAACGCGACGAACAGCCCTCTCGTCATTAGAACGGTGGGTCGTCCTGGGCAACGCTGCCAAGACCGGTGGCCTTGAGCGCTGTCTTTTTCGCTGGCGCCTTCTTTGCTGGTGTTGCGCGTTTCGTGGCCTTCTTCGCCGGTGCCTTCTTTGCTGGCGCCTTTTTGGCAGCAACTTTTTTTGTTGCCTTCTTCTTCGACGGACCAGCGGCACGGCGGTCGGCCAAGAGTTCTTGTGCTCGCTCAACCGTCAAGGTTTCTAGGTCATCACCTTTGCGCAGACTCGCATTGGTGGTGCCGTCAGTGACGTAAATACCAAAGCGGCCGTCTTTGGCCACAATTGGTGCGCCACTTTCTGGGTCCGGGCCAAATTCTTTGAGCGGTGGTGCAGCAACGCCTCGGCCACGACGAACCTTTGGCTGGGCGAAGATCGCTTTCGCCTCGTCCATTGTCAACGAGAAAATTTGAGCCTCGGTCTCGAGGCTTCGCGAGTCAGTGCCCTTTTTCACGTAGGGCCCATAGCGCCCGTTAAACGTCTCAACCGGTGTGCCATCGTCATCGCTTCCAACGAGACGAGGAATGGTGAGCAGCTGCAAACCTTGTTCCAGCGTCAACGCAGAAAGTTCCATGTCTTTAAACAACGACGCCGTGCGTGGCTTTTCCTTCCCGACCATTTCACCGAGTTGGACGTAGGGACCGTAGCGTCCGGCCTTGGCAAACACGGTAAGGCCGGTTGCTGGATCGACACCGAGCTCTCGGTCATTTGATGGTGCAAGCAACAGTTCAAGCGCTCGCTCAACGGTTAACTCATCAGGCAAGGTGTCATCAGGAATCGACGCTCGGTCATCACCTCGGGTGAGATACGGACCGTATTTTCCAGACCTGACGGTTACGACTTCACCGTTGTCATCAGCACCGAGGACGAGTGAGTTGATTTCACGAGGATCAATCTCATCAATGTGACTCGTGACCGCTGCTTTTAAGCCAACTTGGGAAAGCTGCGCTGAGGCCTGGTCACTGCCAAAGTAGAAGCGACTCAGCCATGGCAGGGCTTCTTCTTGCCCGCCAGCAATGCGGTCCAAGTCATCTTCCATTGACGCGGTGAAGTTGTAATCGACCAGGTCGCCGAAGTGTTGTTCCAACAAGCGCACCACGGAGAAGGCAATGAAGGAAGGAACGAGTGCTGGACCCTTCTTCCACACGTATCCACGGTCTTCAATGGTGGAGATCACGCTGGCGTAGGTGGAAGGTCGACCAATGCCGAGTTCTTCCATCTTCTTGACCAAACTTGCGTCGGTGTAGCGAGCAGGGGGTTGTGAGTGGTGATCGACCGGAACAAGGTCAACTGCGGTTAAGGCTTGACCTTCGGCCAACTTCGGCAAGACCTTTTCTTGGCCTTCCAAGTCGCCTTCTGGGTCATCAGAGCCTTCGACATAGGCACGGCGATACCCGGGAAACGCAATGACGCGACCGTTGGCTTGGAAGGTGGCGGACTCGCCGGCATAGGCAGCCGAAGTTGCAGGAACCGTCGTTGTTACTCGCACTTGGGCACTCGTGCCACGTGCATCGGTCATCTGGGACGCAACGGTGCGCATCCAAATGAGGTCATAGAGCCGAAGTTCATCGCCCGATAAGGAGCGAGCTGCTTCATCAGGGGTGCGGAAGGTGTCACCTGCTGGGCGAATGGCTTCGTGCGCCTCTTGGGCGTTTTTGACCTTTCGCTCGTAGAGCCGCGGTGATGCCGGTACGTAATCGGGTCCATAAAGGGCGACAGCTTGGCTGCGAGCGGCCTCAATCGCTTGGCTCGACAGTGTGGTCGAGTCGGTACGCATGTAGGTGATCCAGCCCTGCTCATAGAGGCGCTGGGCGGTCTGCATTGCCCGCTTGGCGGTCATCTTCAGTTTGCGCCCCGCCTCTTGCTGCAGCGTTGAGGTCATGAACGGTGGCTGTGGCTTTGACGTAAAGGGTCGCTCAATCACTGAAGCGACTTCGAAGGCGGTGCCGTCAAGTGCGTTAGCAAGCGCCTTGGCGTCGTGTTCGGACAGGCTCAAGCGTTCAGAGGTCTTCTCACCCGTTGCATTGAAGTCCTTCGACGACGCCAGATCCGTGCCGGCAACATTGACGAGGGTTGCACCAAATGCCGAGTCGGCACCGGTAAAGGTGGTCGTGACGTCAAACCAGGTGGCTGAACGAAACGCCATGCGCTCTCGTTCACGCTCAACAACAAGACGGGTGGCAACCGATTGGACTCGGCCAGCCGACAGGCGGGGCAAGACCTTTTTCCATAGCACCGGCGAGACTTCATAGCCATAGAGTCGGTCCAAGATGCGACGAGCTTCTTGGGCATCGACCAAGCGACGGTCAAGATCACGGGACTCAACAACCGCTCTTTCAATAGCGGCCTTGGTGATTTCGTGGAACACCATGCGCTTGACGACAATGCTTGGTCCTGGGCTCAGGACTTCCAACAAATGCCACGCGATGGATTCACCTTCGCGGTCTTCGTCGGTTGCGAGATACAAGGTGTCAACTTTTTTCAGTTGCGCCTTCAGGTTTTTGACGACATCTTTTTTGTTTTTCGAAACGACATACAGGGGCTTAAACCCGTCATCGACATTCACGCCAAGGCGTGACCAGGCCTCACCTTTGTAGGCGGCTGGGACTTCATCTGCACCGTTTGGCAGGTCGCGAATGTGACCAATGGACGACTCCACAATGAAGTCCGACCCAAGCATTGCCCCAATGGTTTTTGCCTTCGCCGGGGATTCGACAATGACGAGTGCTTTAGCCATGTCTTCCTCCTTGCAGTTCGTTGTCGGTGAAGGTCATCGGCCGGCCTACCTTACGCGCAACGTGGCACAAGGTTGTGCCGCGGCACTCAGTCGTCGTGTCCGGAGATGAGTTCAATGACGGGGTTGGTCATGGTGAGCTCGTTTCCGCGCTCGGCCACCATTGCTTCCGCGGTCAGTCGTGTTCCCGGTTCGATGCCAGGAATCTCCGGGCGACCCATGAAGATGACGGTCACATCACCAGTGTCATCGGTCACGACTACTTCCAAGTTGGTGGTCTGCTGGCCCGGTTGGATTCGCATGGACCGAATTCGTCCCGCCACCTTGGCTCGACGTCGACCAATGAGGTCACCAATGGCGACGGTGCCTCCAGCGTGCTCGGCCAGCATGCGGTCGATCTCGGTTTGTTTTGTCGGCCGAGCAGTCCA
>CANFJV010000051.1 GCA_947447225.1 Acidimicrobiaceae bacterium | reverse complement strand
TTCCCGAACGTCCAACAAAGGGCACACCGGTTTCATCTTCTTTGGCCCCTGGTGCTTCACCAACAATGAGGAGTCCGTCTTTGCCATCACCAATGCCAATGACGGGCTGCGTGCGAGTGGCATGAAGACCACACGCAACACAGGCGTTGATGGCCAAAATGAGCTCTGGTGGTGCGGGAAGAACACTGCTCACAGGTTCGTCACTTCGTGCGGCGGGGCACCCGGGCGCTGATGGCGCACAGGACTTCGTAGTGAATTGTCCCGAGCAAACTCGCCCATTCATCAACGGTGATGACTTCACCCGATTGGCGGCCCAATAAGACCACTTCTTGGCCAACCTCAATCTCATCGTCACCGCAATCCACCACGATCTGGTCCATCGTGACGCTGCCGGCAAGTGGCCGGCGCTTGCCCCCAATGAGGACGGAGAATCCAGCGTCAAAGAGTCGACGCGGAAGACCATCGGCATAGCCCAACGGCACGGTGGCAAGACAGGTTTCACCCGACACGGCTCGGCGGCGGCCATAGCTTGGACGTGCGCCATCTTGCACCACGTGGACCGCACTTACTTCGGCCGTGAGCGACATCGCTGGTTCTAAGTGGGTGAGACCGTTTTGGTTGGCGACTTGTCGAACGGCCTCGGATGGTTCATAGCCATAGATGCCAATGCCGCAGCGGACCATGGTGAGGCGAGCATCGGGATAGGCCAGCGCGCCAGCAGTGTTGGCCGCATGAAGAAGCGGCGGCGAAATGCCGAGTTCCAACAGGTCATCAACAAACGCCATGAAGGTGTTGAGTTGACCTCTCGTGAACTCCACGTCTTCGGGTGTATTTCCATCAGCCACGGCGAAGTGGGTGTAGCAACCCTCAAGGGTGATGGTCGGACTTTCCTCAAGCAATTTGGCAATGGCCAATGCTTCGGCTGGACTCGCACCGACTCGATGCATGCCGGTGTCGATCTTCACGTGGACGGGGTTTTTGCCACCCACTTCTTCGCACGCGGCCCGAGCCGCCAACGCCCCGGCCATGGTCGCAATGGTGGGGGTCAAGTTGAATTCGAGGCAAGTGGCAAATGAGGACAGTGCGGGTTCTGACAACAGCAAAATCGGCGCGGTGATGCCGCCTTCGCGAAGTTCAATACCTTCATCGACCAACGCCACAGCAAGTCCGGCCGCTCCCCCATCGAGTGCGGCGCTTGCGCTCAACAGGGCGCCGTGGGAATAGCCATTGGCTTTCACCACTGCGCACAGCGCAGCGGGCGACACCGCAGCACAAAGTCGCGCCACATTGCGGGTAATTGCTCCACGGTCAACAACGGCCCGTGCTGGTCGCCAGGTGCCTTCAACGACCATTTGCCACCTCTTCCGAAAGAACCTCTGCCACAAGATCAGGTAGTTCCGAGGATAGAAGGCCAACGCCAAGACCTCGTGCACCAGCCATGGCGTGCAGCTTCGCCCCGTGGGCGACAATCTTGGCCACCGGCCAGTTGAGTCCGCGTGCGAGCAGGGCGCCACAAATGCCAGCCAGCACGTCACCAGACCCAGCCGTCGCAAGCGACGACGGCGCGCCATCAATGACGTAGGCGCCATCGCCATGAGGACCAACAACGACCGTCGTTGGACCTTTCAGCAGCACCGTGGCCCCAGTCGCACTCGCCAGTGCTCGAGCGGCCTCAAGGCGATTGTTGCCCGGTCGGGTGCCCATGATTGCTGCATATTCACCGTCATGGGGCAACAGCACGACCGGGGCTGACGTCCCACGAGCAGCAATAGTGCGAGCCAAAAGGCCACCGTGGCCAAGCAGCACGAGTGCATCGGCGTCGAGCAACAGCGGCTGGGTGGTTGTCGTAATAAAACTTGCAAGTTCTGGAACCAGTGCTTGGTCTCGGGAAAGGCCGGGGCCAACAACGAGCGCAGTACAGGCATCAAAAAATGTACGACTGAGTGCCGGCCAACCCTTCATTGGTCGAGCCATCAGGACTGCTTCTCGAGCGAGTGGCAACTCTGTTGCCGACGTTGCCACCCGAACCATGCCGGAACCGGTGCGAAATGCGGCTCGAGCAACCAGGTTGGCTGCGCCTTCCATCCCCGCACTGCCGGCGATGACCCCAACGGCGACGGACCACTTGTGCCGCTCTTTTGACAGCGGGGGGAGCGACAACACGTCGTCACTCGTCACGCGCCAACATTCCGCCTCGACGTCAAGGTCAAGTGATGCCACGACGACGTCGCCAGCAAGGGCGCGTGCGCCTTCGAACAACAGTCCTGGCTTCACAGCACCAAAGGTGATGGTTCTTGTGGCACGAAGTGGCGTTCCAAAAATTTCCCCCGTGTCGCCGTTCACCCCGGAGGGAAGATCACACGCCACAATTTTCGGCGTGCCATTGACGAGCGGCGGCAGCACCGGTCGGCTCACCCCAGTGCCAAACGCAGCATCGACGACGACGTCGCAGTCGGGCAGCTCGGTCACGTGGCCGAACTCCACCACCGTGACCTTGGCACCAAAGCGAGTGAGCACGGTCGCTGCACTTCTCCCATCGGCGCCGTTGAGCCCAGGGCCAACCAGGACCACGACTCGAAGACCAGCGGTTCGGCCCATGAGGCTCCGCACCCCTTGGGCCAAGGCATAGCCCGCTTTGGCCACGAGTGCGTCGAGGCCAATAGCCGCGACTTGCTTGGCATCGGCCTTCTGCAGTTCTTTTCGAGTGGCGACTGGCTCCATGGTTAGCGTTGCGATCCAACAATGGCCATGGCCACCGACGTTGTATGAGTGAGCGAACAGGTGAGCGCGTCGAGGCCCTGCTCACTGGCCAGCGTCGCTGCTCGACCCGAAAGAACAAGTTCCGGCTCCCCCGATGGTTTGGTGCGAACCGAAATTGTGTGGAACGAAACTGCGCCAACACCAACGCCGAGGACTTTCATCGTTGCTTCCTTGGCGGCAAAGCGTGCGGCCAAACTCTCGACCTTTCGTGGGGTGCCGTCTGCAGTGACGAGTTCTTCGTCGGTGAACAGGCGCGCAGAAAGTCCCGGCCGACGGTTGAGCACTCGTTTGAACCGCTCGACCTCGACCGCGTCGATGCCGAGGCGCAGTGGTGCCTCGGTTGGAATCACTCGACCGTCACCGTCTTGGCCAAGTTGCGAGGACGATCGACATCAATGCCGCGACTTTTTGCAATGGCATAGGCAAGCTGCTGCAGCGGCACCATGGCAAGCACCGGTGCGGCAAAGTCGGCAACATCAGGAATCCGCAGCACATAGTCCGCGACCGACTCAACCACCTGATCAGACGCTTCGGCCACGACCACGACGGTTGCGCCACGGGCTTTCACTTCGGCGATGTTGGAGTACATCTTCTCGGCCATTGGTCCGGACAACACAACCGCCACCACCACGACGCCTGGCTCAATGAGGGCAATCGGTCCGTGTTTGAGTTCGCCGGCTGGGTAGCCTTCGGCTCGCAAATAGGAGATCTCTTTGAGCTTCAGCGCACCTTCAAGCGCGACCGGATAGCCGAGGTGTCGACCAAGGAAGAAGTAGTCCCGGGCCGAGGAAATTCCGGCCGCAACTTCTTCGACCCTTTTGGTTGCTCCAACGAGACCAGCCACAAAGGCAGGAAGGCTATGGAGCTCGCGTACGATCTGTTCAATTTCTTCGGCCGAGCGAGTGCCACGAAGCTCAGCTAAGCGAAGCGCCAAGAGCTCGAGTGCAATCACTTGGGCCAAGACCGTCTTGGTGGAGGCAACCGAAACTTCAAGGCCGGCCCTCGTGTACATCGCCCCATCTGCTTCTCTTGTCATTGATGCCCCAACAATGTTGGAGATGGCAATCACGGTTGAGCCACCCTTTCGGGCTTGCTTGATGGCCTCCAAAGTGTCAATGGTCTCGCCTGATTGTGAGACCCCAATCACGAGGGTTGACGGTCCAAACTTCGCATCGCGATAGCGGAACTCACTCGCGATATCGACTTCAGTTGGCAGCCCAGCCCAGCGTTCAATCGCGAACTTGCCAACAAGTCCAGCGTGATAGCTCGACCCACAACCAACAATGACCACCTTGTCGATTTGGCGAAGGTCTTCTTCGTCGAAGTCCATGTCGTCTAACTGAATCGACCCGGTTGCATCAATCCGACTGGCCAACGTGGCAGCAATGGCTTCTGGTTGCTCGTGAATTTCCTTGGTCATGAAATCGGCGTAGCCGCCTTTTTCTGCCACTTCGCTGGTCCAGGTGATCTCGACTGACTGCGGAGACACCACTTGGCCTTCTGCATTCGTGACCACAATTGAACCGGGGCGCAGATCAACGACGTGGTCCTCTTCAATGGCAAAGACCCGGTCGACCTTGCCCATGAGGGCGGGGATGTCAGAGCCCAGGTAACTCACGCCGTCGCTCATGCCAACAATGAGCGGCGAGACCCGACGAGCAGCGACGAGTTGGTCAGGGTGATCCGCCGACACCACCGCCACGGCAAACGCCCCACGCAAGTGGCCAAGCATGCGGCGAGTGGCCGCAACAAGGTCGCCGTCAGTTCGCAGTTCATCTTCAAGTAAATGCACCATGACTTCGGTGTCGGTTCCTGAACGAAAACCATGGCCCAAGGCTTCGAGCGCTGCTTTTAACTCCGCATGATTTTCAATAATGCCGTTATGGATCAGGCCAAGTCGTTTGCCGCAGTCGAGGTGTGGGTGGGCATTGATCTCCGTTGGGTTCCCATGGGTTGCCCAACGAGTGTGGCCAATGCCAACGGTTAACGTCGCTGGTGCATCGCCACAGGTTTCGACCAAGGCTTCGACGCTTCGAGTTCCTTCGGCCGCTCGCCGTGACCAGAGGTCACCGTGATCTTGAAAGGCCACTCCAGCGGAGTCATAGCCGCGGTATTCGAGGCGACGGAGCCCCTCAAGCACGGTCTCGAGTGCTCCAGCACTTCCGACAACGCCGATAATCCCGCACATGGGTTCAGGCTACTCGTCAGAAAAAAGTGCGGCATCGGAAGTCTCGGCCACGATGGTGGCGACTTCTTGGGCAATTGCCGTGGCCCGTGCGGTGTCTCCGGCTTCGACCATGACTCGAACCACTGGTTCAGTTCCTGAGGCTCGGACCATAATGCGGCCCTCTTCGCCAAGTTGTGCTTCCGCGTCGGCAACGGCACCAGTGACTGACGCCGCGACAGCAACCTCCGCCGCATTTGCGACCGAAACATTGATGAGCACTTGCGGGAACCGAACCATGGCCGAACTCGCAAGGGTGGACAAGGTCATTCCGCTTCGCTTGACGAGGTCGCCTAAGAACATGCCAGTGAGCAATCCATCGCCAGTTGAGGCGAAGTTTCGGAAAATGAGGTGACCCGATTGTTCACCGCCGAATGAAAGGCCGTCCGCATCAAGTGCGGCGACGACATTTCGGTCACCAACATCGCACGTGACCACGTGAATTCCTGCCTCACGCATGGCTTGGTGAAAACCGAGATTCGACATCACCGTGACCGCCACCGTGTTGCCAGCTAAGCGGCCACGGGTGCGCAGGTCGGTGGCAAACATCGCCATCAGGGCATCGCCGTCAATGACTCCACCATGTTCATCAATCGCAATCACCCGGTCGGCATCGCCATCAAGGGCCAAGCCAAGGTCACAGCCTTGTGCGACGACCAGTTCGCTCAAGGCTTCAGGTGCGGTTGAACCCACCCCGTCGTTGATGTTGGCGCCATCGGGTTCGGTTGCCATGGAGACCACCGTCGCACCGGTTGCTTCGAGCACTTCGGTGGCATAAAAGGAAGTCGCACCGTTGGCGCAGTCGAGCCCAATTCGCAATCCTTCAAGCGTGCGATCTTCGAGCGCTTGCGCGAGATGAGTGAAGTAGTCCTCTGCGGCGTCGGACTCACGGGTGATCACCCCGACACCTCGACCAGTTGGTCGGCGTGCGCCGTCATCGGGGGCGGCGAAGATTGCATCAATTGCTGCTTCGATTTGCGCTTCGGTTTCAACGGTCAGCTTCGATCCAGAAGGACCAAGAATCTTGATGCCATTGTCACCAAAGGGATTATGTGAGGCTGAAATCACCGCACCGGGAAGTCCACGCCGATCGGCCACATAGGCAATGCCAGGTGTTGACAGCACGCCCAAGTCAATGACATCGGCACCTTCGGTCGCGATGCCCGCGGCAAAGGCGGCTTCCAACATGGTCGACGACCGACGAGTGTCGCGACCAACCACGAACGAGGTGGCAGGAATGATTCGGGCAACGGCGCGGCCGAGCGCCAAGGCGATCTCTGCCGTGAGTTCGACGTTGGCAACCCCGCGCACCCCATCGGTGCCGAAGCGAGCCGGCGTCATGGTTACCGCTTCGAGTACTGAGGCGCCTTGCGAGCCTTCTTGAGGCCGTACTTCTTCGACTCTTTCTCGCGGGCGTCACGAGTGAGCAAGCCGGCCTTTTTGAGACCTGGACGAGCTTCTGGGTCGAGTTCGATCAGCGAACGAGCAATGCCGAGGCGAAGTGCGCCAGCTTGACCGGACGTGCCGCCACCATCCATGGTGACATAGACGTCATAGACCTCGTCTTTGCCAGCAACCTTCAGCGGCTCAACAATGGCCATGCGGTGGGTGGCGGAGGTGAAGTAGTCCTCGAAGGTGCGACCGTTGACGGTGATCTTGCCGGAACCCTCAACGAGGCGAACACGAGCAACTGCTTGCTTGCGGCGACCGGTGGTTTGCGTAAGTGGCTTGGTCATTTCAAACTCCTAAATCAGCCGACGCGACGGATCGACGAGGTGTCGTACGCCGTTGGTTGCTGGGCATCGTGGGGGTGGTCAGAACCGGCGTAGACCTTGAGCTTGGCCAACTGCTGGCGACCAAGGGTGTTCTTTGGGATCATGCCGCGAATCGCGCGCTCAACGACCGACACCGGGTTGTCTTGCAGCAAGTCGGCATACGACGTCTGACGAAGACCACCTGGGTAACCCGAGTGGCGGTAGGCGAACTTCTGCGAGGCCTTGTTCGAGGTCATGACGACCTTGTCGGCGTTGATCACAATGACGTGGTCGCCAGTGTCGCAGTTCGGCGCAAAGAACGGCTGGTGCTTGCCACGGAGCAGGCGTGCGCATTCAGTGGCGAGACGGCCGAGGACGAGACCTTCGGCGTCGATCACGTGCCACTTGCGGACGATCTCGGCTGGCTTGGGGGCGTAAGTAGCCACGTTGTTAGTTCCTTCGTGTCATGTGCCTTCACGCAAAGCGGGAGGCAGTGGCAAGTAACGACTGTTTACTGGCCGGGTGCTTAGGTTAGGGCTTCTTTGCGCCGCGAGCAAACTGAGATCTACTGCAGCCGAAATAGCCTAGGCGCTGAGGTGGCCTTCATCTTCCAACTGGCCCCAAGTCTGGGTTTCTTCTGCTCTTGGTCCATAGGAGACCCCAATGAGACAAAGCCCATTTCCTGGTGCTGGATCTGCTGCTCGGTGGCGATCTGGGTGGGCAAGCAAAAAGGTCAGCTCTTCTGCTTCACACCTATGGCGACCAATGGCGACGAGTTGGCCAACGAGCGAGCGCACCATGCGGTGGCAAAACGCGTTGGCGCCAATCTCAAAGCGAAGCAGTCGAGCAGAGGCTGGATGGGCTGCTTCTCGTGGCTCAATTGACCAATGGGCGAAGTGCACATTTCGAACAATTGGTTCTTGAGATGAGGACCCAGGAACCTTCTTGCAAAATGATCGAAAGTCGTGGCTGCCCACGAGCAGTTGTGCCGCAGACTCCATTACTTGGAGGTCGAGTGGTCCATCAACATGCCAGGCCAAGTGGCGAAGCAGTGGATCAGGAGCGAGCCCTTCATCAACTAAATACCGGTAACGACGCTCCGTCGCTGACCGCCGGGCATCAAAGCTTTTGTCAACTTGTGCCACCTTGGTGACCGTCACCGCAGCTGGCAATTTGGAATTCAGTCCTCGCAGCATGGTCAGCTCGTCGAATGGCTCACCTTTGCGAGAGCGTGGGAGCTCCTCTGGCAAGTCAACATGGATCACTTGGGCAAGCGCATGCACGCCAGTGTCGGTTCGTCCCGCACAGACGAGAAACGGCAAGCCCTCCAGGCGACAAAGTCGCTGGAGGGCTAGCTGGAGTGCTCCGGCCACGGTTTCAAGTGCTTCGCCTGGTTGCGGAGCAAAACCGTGGAATGTCGTTCCGTCGTAGGCGACGTCAAGTCGCCAGCGTTGGGTCAAGGTTGTACTTAGACCAGCTCGATGCGGGCCATTGGGGCGTTGTCACCTGGACGTGGTCCAAGCTTCAAGATCCGGGTGTAACCACCTGGACGGTCCGCATACCGAGGGCCGACTTCGCTGAACAACTTGTGCGCCATGTCCTTGTCACGGATGAAGGCAACGACGAGGCGCTGCTGGTGCACGCCGCCCTTTTTGGCTGCGGTGATGCACTTTTCCGCGATTGGGCGCAAGGCCTTGGCCTTGGCTTCGGTCGTGACCAGTGATTCTGCCGCGATGAGCGAAGCAACGAGGTTGCCCATCATGGCCTTTTGGTGAGCCGAGGAACCGCCGAAACGGCGTCCACGCTTAGGAGTTGCGAGCATTAGTCCTCAGCTTTCAGGGACAGGCCACGCTCGTCGAGCTTCACGAGAATCTCGTCGAGTGACTTCTGGCCAAAGTTGGTGATGTTGAGCAGGTCGTTTTCGCTGCGACGAAGCAGTTCGGCAACCGTGTTGATCTGCGCACGCTTCAAGCAGTTGCGGGGACGCTCGGTCAGGTCCAAGTCTTCAATGCGAAGGTCGAGGTCCGAGTTCACCTGGGTGACAGAACCGGCATCGCCGAGTTCCAAGCCCTGAGGTGCGTCTTCCAAGGCAGCAACGAGGCTGACCAAACTGGCCAGCGTGTCACCTGCCGAAGCAAGCGCTTCACGAGGAGCAATTGAACCGTCGGTCTCGATCTCAAGCACCAAGCGGTCATAGTCCGTCGTGTGCTCGACTCGCACTGGCTCGATGTGGAAGGCCACACGGCGAACCGGCGAGAAGATGGAGTCGATTGGGATGACGCCAATAGCGCTGGTGCGCTTGTTCTTGTCGGCCGAGACATAGCCCTTGCCGCGCTCGACGGTGACGTCGAAGGCCAAGCTGCCCTTGCCGTTGAGGGTGGCAATGACGAGGTCAGGGTTGAGCACTTCCACGTCGGCAGTGACTTGCAAGTCGGCGCCGGTGGCAACGCCAGGGCCCTTCTTGTCAAAGTGCAAGGTGACAGGCTCGTCGCTGTGGACCGTGAGCAGCAGGTCCTTCAGGTTCAAGATGATGTCGGTGACATCTTCTTTGACGCCTTCAATAGTGGCGAACTCGTGGAGTGCCTCTTCGAAGCGAACCTGGGTGACGGCTGCACCTGGGATCGACGACAGCAAGGTGCGACGAAGTGAGTTGCCAAGGGTGTGGCCAAAGCCTGGGTCGAGTGGTCCAACGGCAAAACGCTGCACGTTGTTCTCAACTTCACCGAGGGCCTCGACGGTTGGTCGTTGAATGATCAGCATGTATGGCTCCTAATTCGAAAAGGTCGGACTACTTGGAGTAGAGCTCGACGATGAGTTGCTCGTTGATGGTCTCGTCGATCTGTGCGCGCTCTGGTGCTGCGAGCACGGCGACCGTGAAGCCGTTGTCACTCTTTTCCAGCCACGCAGGAAGCGAACGCTCAAGGGTGTCCAAGTTGCGACGCACGTTGAAGTTCTCGCGAGTAGCGGCCTTCAAGGTGATGGTCTCTCCAGCACGGACACGGTACGAAGGAATCGTGACGCGCTTGCCGTTGACTTGGATGTGGCCGTGGCGAACGAGCTGACGAGCTTGGCTGCGGCTCGCTCCCCAACCTGCGCGGTACACCACGTTGTCGAGACGAAGCTCGAGCATGCGGAGCAAGTTCTCACCCGTGATGCCTGGGGCACGGTTGGCCTCGGCATACATGTTGCGGAACTGGGCTTCAAGGACGCCGTAGATACGACGAGCCTTCTGCTTCTCACGAAGCTGAGCCAAGTACTCAGAGCCTTGACGCATCCGGTCACGACCGTGCTCACCTGGTGGGTAGGCGCGGCTGTGGCGATCGGTGACAGCTTCAGAAACTGGGCACTTGAGCGAGTAGCAACGCTCGCCCTTCAAGAACAACTTGGTGCGCTCCCGGCGGCAAAGCCGGCAGACGGGTCCGGTGTAACGGGCCATTTTTCAGATACTCCTAGACCCGGCGCCGCTTCTTGGGGCGGCAGCCGTTGTGAGGGATGGGGGTGACGTCTTTGATGCCGACAACTTCAATGCCAGCAGCAGCGATGGAACGAATCGCGGTCTCACGACCGGACCCAGGTCCACGCACAAGCACGTCGACCTTCTTCACGCCGTGATCCATGGCCGCTTTGGCGCACTTCTCGGCAGCGAGCTGTGCGGCAAATGGGGTGGACTTGCGCGATCCCTTGAAGCCAACGTTTCCTGCCGACGCCCATGCAAGCACGTTGCCGTCGGGGTCGGTGATGGAGACGATGGTGTTGTTGAACGAGCTCTTGATGTGTGCGACGCCGTGCGCAATGTTCTTGCGCTCCTTCTTGCGAGGACGGCGACCCTGGTTCGTAGGCTTTGCCACTACTTCTTCACCTTCTTCTTTCCAGCAACGGTCTTCTTCGGGCCCTTGCGGGTACGAGCGTTGGTGTGCGTGCGCTGACCACGGACCGGCAGACCCTTGCGGTGTCGGATGCCTTGGTAGCAGTTGATTTCGATCTTGCGACGAATGTCTTGAGCGACGTCACGACGAAGGTCACCTTCGACGGTCAGCTGCTCATCGATGAACGCACGAAGGCGGTTCACCTCTTCTTCGGTCAAATCACGGACGCGAGTGTTCGGGTCGGTGCCCGTTCCTTCGCAGATGTTCTTGGCCGTGGTGAGGCCAATTCCGTAGATGTAGGTCAGTGAGATTTCCAACCGCTTCTCGCGGGGGATATCCACTCCGGCAATACGAGCCATTTGTTTCCTTTCAGCCCTGACGCTGCTTGTGGCGGGGATTGGCGCAGATCACTTGGACGCGACCAGCACGCCGGATGACCTTGCACTTGTCGCACATTGGCTTGACACTTGGACGGACCTTCATGGCCTCTTCTTCTTCCAGACGGATGGTTGGTACGGACTACTTGTAGCGATACGTAATGCGACCACGGGTGAGGTCATAGGGGGTGATCTCAACCTGAACTTTGTCGCCAGGCAAAATGCGGATGCGGTGCATCCTCATCTTCCCCGAGCTGTGCGCGAGGACCTGGTGACCGTTCTCGAGTTCGACGCGGAACATGGCGTTTGGCAACGGCTCAGTAACCGTTCCCTCCAGCACAATGGCGTCTTCCTTAGGCTTCGACAGGTGACCTTCTCCTCAACTCGTTCTTCCCGCGGCGACACCACTGAAGCGGTCTCGCCATGCGCCACTGGACACGGTGAACCGAGTCGCAGAGGCAGGGCTTGACATACTACCCGCGTTTCGCGAGAACGCCAACCCGACAGGTTGGCAACGGAATTCAGTGGCCTCACGCAAGGGTGAAGACCTCCGGTCCGTTCTCGGTCACACAGATGGTGTGCTCGACATGACACGACAGTTTCCCATCAGCAGTCATGACTCCCCAACCATCTTCGAGCACATAGGTGTCTTCTGTTCCGATGTTGATCATTGGCTCGATGGCGAACACCATGCCGACTTTCAACTTCGGACCCGGGTTGCCGGGCCAGTAGTTGGGAACTTGTGGTTGCTCATGCATGGCGGTGCCAATGGCGTGACCAACGTAGTCACGCACGACCCCATAGCCACCTGCAAGAGCGACGTTTTCAACGGCTCGACCCACTTCATGGAGTCGGTTGCCAGCGGTGAGCTGTTCAATGCCAGCCCACAGTGAGCGCTCGGTCACCTCAATGAGGCGTTGCGCTTCTTTTGAGACCGTGCCGACCGGAGCGGTGTAGGCAGCGTCGCCGTGGTAGCCCTCAATGATCGCGCCACAGTCGACCGAAATGATGTCGCCTTCTTCTAAGACGTAGTCGCCGGGGATGCCGTGGACGACCATGGAGTTCGGACTCGTGCAGATGACGGCAGGAAAGCCGTGGTAGCCGAGGAAGTTTGAGCGAGCTCCACGACGCTCCAACACCTCACGGGCGACCTTGTCGAGATCAAGGGTCGTGATGCCGGGTCGGATCGCTTCACGAGTTTTCTCGTGCATCTCCGCCACGACCTTGCCAGCACGGCGCATCTTGTTCAGTTCATCGGGTTGGCGAATCACTTGGCCGTCCGTCGCTGTTCAATGGCGGCAATAATCCGGCCCATCACTTCTTCTTCATTGCCCACCGCATCAATGGTCTGGAGTAGACCTCGTGCGTTGTAAAAGTCAATGAGTGGGAAGGTGGACTCTTCGTAGACGTCCAAGCGCTTGTTGACTGACTCTGGGGTGTCATCGCTTCGCTGGGCAACATTGCCACCACACTGATCGCAAATCCACTGCACGACCGGTGGCGCCTTGAGCGAGTAAATCTTGCCGCAGTCTTTGCAGGTGCGTCGGCTCGCAATGCGATCAAGCACGAGGGCTCGGGGCACGTCGAGCTCAATGGCCACGTCGATAGCAACGGGGGCAAGTTGGGCTTCTAATAGCTCCGCCTGGCGAATCGAGCGAGGGAAGCCGTCAAGGATGAACCCGCGGGAAGAGACATTGCGCTCCCCCAAGCGATCGGCCACCATTTCCATGACGATTTCGTCTGGCAAGAGTTGACCGGCGTCCATGATCTTTTGGGCTTGGATGCCGAGCGGGGTTTTCTGCTCCACATTGGCCCGCAGCATGTCGCCAGTTGAGATATGGGGAACCGAGTAATAGTGGCTGAGCCGGGTGCACTGCGTCCCCTTGCCCGAACCTTGCTTTCCGAGGACAATCAGCCTCACGCCAGGTGTCGTCATCACAGGCCTACTTAAGGAAGCCCTCGTAGTTACGCATCATGAGCTGGCTGTCGATCTGGCGCATGGTCTCTAACGCCACACCAACCGCGATCAGCAAAGTGGTTCCATAGAACGGGAACTTGTTGATGTGCCAGACCGCCATGAGCAAACTCGGCACCACCGCAACCGCACCTAGGAAGATGGCACCAACAACAGTGAGGCGGTTCAGCAAGTGGACGAAATAGCGCTCGGTTGGTGCTCCTGGACGAATGCCAGGAATAAAGCCACCTTGCTTTCGCAACATGTCGGCTTGCTGATAGGGGTCAAAAGCGACATAGACGTAGAAGAAGGTGAAGGCCAAAATCATCAAGAAGTACAGCGAGATATAGACGAAGCTCGTTGGCTGGAGGGACTTGCTCACCCAGTTTTGGAAGCCCGAGAACGGCAAGATGTTGGCAAGCAGCACTGGAATGTAGAGCACCGAGCTCGCAAAGATGATCGGAATCACACCAGACTGGTTGACCTTCAGTGGAATGTAGGTGGAGCTTCCGCCATACATCTTTCGGCCAACCACACGCTTGGCGAAGGTCACCGGGATGCGGCGCTGGCCTTGATCCATAAACACAATGCCAACAAGCAGGAGCAGTGAGACCGCGAGAATCACAAAGAACTTGAGGGCACCACCTTCAGCCCAGACGTCTTTTCCACCGGTTGGGATGTTGGCCACCACGTTGGCGAAGATCAGAATC
>CANFJV010000050.1 GCA_947447225.1 Acidimicrobiaceae bacterium | reverse complement strand
GTCACCTGCTTGGACGGAGGTAATCGTCGGCACGGTACTCAACGAAGCAGCCTGGGCGGGACGCGAACTCACCAAGGTGGCGACGACGATGACGCCAATAAAGCCGAGACGTGGTAGTCGCCATGATCGTCGTTGCACGCGCAGATCCTCGAAATCTGGAATCGGAGAAGCCTCCATCGTTGCAGAATGGCGCGACCTTCTTGCACGCCACTCGTGCACTAGCGCAACGTAAATCCTGACTCGGCGTTGCTAGAGGCTGGTCTTGTGCGCCAAGATGCGACCATGGAACTCACCGCCATTACCTTTGAGGTCAATGCCCGCGTGGCAACGATCACGCTCAATCGACCCGAGTCGCTCAATGCGTTCAATCGGGAAATGGCAGAGGAGATGTCGTGGGCCTGGGAGCAGGTGCGTGACAACGACGACATTGCGGTCGCGGTGCTCCAAGCAAATGGAGATCGTGCCTTTTGCACTGGCATTGACTTCACCTCCGACATGGAGTGGCTCACACCGACGAATCGCTGGAACAACATTGACCCGGGTGTCATGTTGTCGCCAAAGTTTCATCACAAGGTCTGGAAGCCCGTCATTGTGGCCGTGCATGGACTGTGTGCCGGTGGCGCACAGTATTTCTTGAATGAAGCAGACCTCATCATTTGCAGTGAGGACACCCAGTTCTTTGATCCTCACGCCAATGTGGGAATTGTCTCTGCACTCGAGCCCATTGGCATGTTGGCTCGCGGTGTGCCGCTTGGAGAAGTGTTGCGATGGGCCCTCATGGGAACTGAAGAGCGCATTGGTGCCGACTCGGCGCTTCGCATTGGTCTTGTGTCGGAAGTGACGAGTCGAGAGGCGCTACGCGACCGGGCCCAAGAGTTGGCCTCCTCGATTGCCGCTCGCAATTCGATTGCAATTCAAGGAACGGTGCGGGCAATTTGGGAATCGCTCGAGATGCCCCGTCACATTGCGCTCCAGAATGGCCTTGCCTACGCGTTACTTGGCAATGAACCCGATGCCATAAGCCAACCGCGTCGTAACGAAAAGCCCCGGGTTCGCTAGAAAGCGACCTGGAGGTCAGCGTTCAACGCGAATTGGTTGCACAGTTGGCGTGAGCACATGGTCAACCCCAAGGCGGGCAATGCGGCCGAGTACGCCGTCTTTTTCAACCAGGACGACACCAGCTGCTGCGCCAATGAGCAAACAGATGGAAATGCCAGACAGCCAGGTCACAAACGACAGCGCAATGCCAAAGAAACCGAATTGCAGTTCATTGGAGATGATTTGGTTCGGCATCCAGAATTGTGCGGTGAAGGCGTAGCCCAAGGTCAACACACCAGTAATGGTGCCGGTGGTGACCAAGACGGCGAAGTTGACTTCTCGCTCCAAACACAGCCAGGCCGTGGTTGTCCAAAACAGCGCTGAGCCAAGCACCGACAAGACCACGAAGACGGAAATCGGAATCACGCCGTTTCCAAGCCAAGTCCGAAGACCACCAATGAGTGCCATGTAGGCAATGCAGCCCGCAACCCACAACGAGCCATAGAGATACGCACGAACCGCGCGACCCGATGGCCGTCGCCACACCCGGACGTACATTCGGCGAAGTGCAGTGGTAAACGAACTCGCATAGATGATGGTGAGCAACAATCCCAAGATGCTCGTTGCACTTCGCACTTGGCTTGAATTGGCAAATGCATCACTCACACTTGCCTGAGAGGGGCCAGTGATGCCGAGCCGGTGGACCATGGTGGAAAGAACGGCGTTTTGCAGATGAGTTGGCAAAAACGCGGTGACCACAATGATGAGCGGGAAGAACGAAACGAAGGCTTTGCCGGCCAAGGCAATGCTTCGATCAAAGAACTCAACATCAAGGAGGCGGTTCCAGACCGTAAAGAGAAAACCTTGCTGGAGTCGGTCATACAGCCGCTTTCCGCGGCTCAAGAAACCATTCGAGGCTGGGAGTTGTGGGGTGCTTGGTGAGGAAGCCACGATTTATCGTTGCACCAACTTCGCGACTCATGAGGGAGGGTTTGGCCAAGAGTTCTTGTTCGCGCTGCCCATTGACTACCGTGGCAGGGGTAAATACGTTCACAGAGGAGCAACATGTCAGAAGCTTGGATCATTGATGCCTGCCGGACCCCACGTGGAATTGGCAAGCAAGGCAAGGGTGCCTTGGCCGACCTTCACCCACAGCACTTGGGCGCAGCGGTCTTGAAGGCGCTGAAAGAGCGCAATGACTTGGACACTTCAGTCGTCGACGACATCATCTTTGGTACCTCGCTCCAAAGCGGCACCCAAGGTGGCGACCTCGCTCGTATGGCGGCGTTGACCGCTGGCTATTCGACCAAGGCCTCAGGCGTCACCCTTGACCGCTACTGCGGCTCGGGCATCACCGCCGCCGCCCTTGGTGCCTCGGTCGTTGCTTCCGGTTTCGAAGACGTCATTGTCTCGGGTGGTTGCGAAATGATGTCCACCTACGGTGCAAACCGTCACGCTCCTGGCATTGGACTCCTCGACATGGGCAACGAAGAACTCCGTGCCGCCTACTTCCAGCCGCACCAAGGTGTCGCAGCTGACGCCATTGCGTCGATGGACGGCATCTCCCGTGAAGCGCTTGACCAGCTTGGCTATGAGTCACAGCAGCGTGCCGCAGTGGCAATTGCCGAATCACGCTTTGACCGCTCACTCGTGCCGGTCTACTCACTTGCTGGCGAGCTCTTGCTCGACCACGAGGAATACCCACGTCCCTCAACCACCCTTGAGCGCTTGGCCAGCCTTGAAGCAGCCTTTGGTGGCTTCATGGACTTCCCACTTGACGAAAGTGGCGTCACGATGCGCTCGGCAATCAATGCCAAGTACCCAGACATTGACATTCAGCCAGTTCACCACGCAGGAACCTCTTCAGGTGTGGTCGACGGCGCCGCAGCGATTCTCTTCGCCAGCGACCGAGCAGTTGCTGACTACGGCTGGAAGCCACGTGCTCGCGTCGTTGCGACCGCAAATGTTGGCGACGACCCAACCCTCATGCTCAATGCTCCTGGACCAGCAATCCGTAAGGTCTTGGCCAAGGCTGGTCTCACCATTGACGACATCGACACCTTTGAGATCAACGAAGCCTTCGCGGTCGTGGTCGAAAAGGCGATCCGTGACCTTGGTCTCGACCGTTCCAAGGTCAACCCAAACGGTGGCGCCATTGCTCTTGGTCACCCAATTGGCGCAACTGGTTCGATCCTCATCGGTACTGCACTCGACGAACTCGAGCGCACCGGTGGCCGCTACGGCCTCATCACGCAGTGCGCTGCAGGTGGCATGGCCCCAGCGGTCATTATCGAGCGCGTCTAACCCTTGGGGGAAGCCCCAAAAACTCCAGAGTTTTCAACGGTCCCGGCGCTTCGTGCGCCGGGACCGTTGTGTGACAGCCCTGTGATGGAATCACCGCATGGAGTCCAACAACGACCATTTTGATTTCTCTGCTTTGATGTTTACGGTGCCTGATCCTGAGTCGCCTTGGTTCCCTCAGGTCAACAACTTCGCGCTGACCTGGAATGCCTACGACCGGGTGGGAGATACTCGCAAAGTCTCGGGTATTTGCAAAATGGTTGATCAAGCTGCCGACAACGGCCAACTCGGCGACGTCAGTGTTGACGACCTGCGGACCACGCTGTTCTTCTATCAACGCCGGACAAATCACAACGATTGCGCGCCGCCAGCACGGAGAGTGCGAGCGGTGTTGCGTGAACTCATTGCAAAAACCGGCGGAACGGTTGCGGGCCCGGCTGACGCACTTCCGTAATTGACGCCGCCTCGACGCGGCGTCACGTTACGCGCCGTGTGGCGTGATCAGATACTTCGAACCAGTCGCTTGGCGGGCATAGTCAGCAATTGCCGCGAGATCGAGCGCTTCTTCCAAGGTCACCACATGGGAGTAGTGACTAGCGAACGTCGTCGTCAGTTCATCAACAACTCGTTGACGCATCCGCTGCACCGTCGCTTCGCCAGCTTTCATTAAAAACGGCGTCAGGAGCCATCCACCGAGACCCCAGGCAAACCCGAAGTTTCGAGTGAGCACGGTTTGGCTCCGGTCGAGGCCGCCATAGATATAGACCTGCTTGTAGGTGTTCGACCCGTAACGGCTGTAGGCACCGGGCTTCGCGTTGGCAGCTGCCTCCATGGCGGTCAACAGCTTGCTGGCAAGTGTTCCACCGCCGGTTGCATCAAAGGCAAGCGTTGCGCCGGTTTCGGTAATGGCGGCGGTCAGGTCGGCCATGAACGTCGGTGCAGAGGAATTGCAGACGTAGGTCGCTCCAAGTGCCTTCAGCGTTGCGACGTGCTCTTCTGATCGCACCACGTTGATCAGGGCAATACCGTCGGCTTGGCAAATCTTGATGAGCATCTGGCCGAGGTTGGATGCAGCAGCAGTGTGAATGAGGGCGCTGTGGCCTTCCATTCGCATGGTCTCGACCATGCCAAGAGCGGTCAGTGGGTTCACAAACGACGAGGCCCCAGCGCGCGCTGGTGTTCCTTCGTTAAGGACGAGACAAGCCGAGGCATCAACTGTCCGGTACTCGGCATACATCGACCCACCTGCGACCGACACGGTCCGACCGAGCAGTGCTTGCGCCGCAGGAGCCTCGCCCGCAGCAATGACCGTTCCCGCACCTTCATTGCCGACCGCCATCTCTTCATCGAATCGACCTTTCAGCGTGGCGAGCACTTTTTCGTCAATATCAGCGACGATCCCAGGCAGGTCGCCATTGTCATGCGCTGTTGCGGAGGAGAGATCAGCACCAGCAAGCAAGAGGCCGAGGTCTGAAGGGTTAATTGGTGTGGCTTCAATGCGAATGACGACCTCACTCGCTCTTGGCTCGTCGACCGGCACCTCGATGAGCTTCAACTGAAGCTGTCCAGAACTCGTCACTGTGGTGCGAATCGCGCGCCCTGAGGTTGGCAAGCTGTTCATGTCGGTCTCCTGAAGATATTGGTTAATTGTTGCCCTTGGCTGCGTCGACAACGTTGGCATACAGAAGTGGTCTCGTTTGCCACAATTGCCTGTCGTGTTCGGGATCGCTGAACTACGAGGACTTCTTTGGTGGCTTGCTCACAAGTGCTTGCACCGCATCGGGAACAAAGGTGTAGCGATCCATGGGCGGGCGCTGGTAAGCACTTTCGGGCCTCGGACTCAACTCAATTGGCGGGTGCATCACGTCTTCATAGGGGATCTGTGAGAGCAGATGGCTCAAACAGTTGATGCGCGCATGCTTCTTTGAATCAGAGGGAACCTCAATCCACGGAGAACGCTTGGTGTCAGTGCGGTCGAACATTTCGTCTTTTGCCTTGGAATATTCCACCCACCGCGACCGCGCTTCTAAGTCCATGGGTGAAAGTTTCCAACGCTTCAGCGGGTTCTTCAGGCGAGACTGAAAGCGTCGCTCTTGTTCGGCCTCACTGACCGAGAACCAGTATTTGATCACGATGATGCCTGAGTCGATGAGCATGTTCTCAAAAGCTGGAACTTGGTCCAAGAACAACGCAACTTCATCGTCAGTGGCAAAGCCCATGACTCGTTCGACGCCCGCTCTTGTATACCAAGACCGGTCAAAGAGAACGACTTCGCCCGCCGCAGGCAAATGTGCAACGTAGCGCTGGAAATACCACTGGGATTTCTCGCGCTCACTTGGAGCTGGAAGTGCCGCAATGCGAACGATTCTTGGGCTGGTGTATTGCGTGATGCGAGCAATGGTCCCACCCTTGCCAGCAGCGTCTCTGCCTTCGAAGAGCACGGCCACCTTGGCACCGGTTGCCTTCACCCACTCTTGAAGTTTGGTGAATTCAATCTGGAGGCGAAGGAGTTCTGCTTCGTAGATCTCATCACTCAGTACAGGGGTGGTCGGAGGCTGTTTGGAGCCAGAGATCGTCACACCCTTGCCAGAATTCTTGCGTACCATGCTGGTCCTCTCAATGACGGGTACCCGACGGTAGTACGCGAGCAGTTCCCATGAGCGACGACTGCACGCCACTGGTCAGGGTGAAGGCCCGAGGCGGAACGCTACAGTGGCGACGTGGCTCCAAATCGGCAATCTTCTTCGCTGGCGCCAAGACTCGCCTCTCCGTCTGAGCCGAGAAACGAAACGGCTGAAGAGATCTTGGCGGTGGCGATACGTCACCTTGATCAATTCGGTATTTCTGGGGTGAAGATTGAGAGCGTCTTGCGTGAGGCCAAGGCCTCAACTGGTTCGCTCTACCATTTCTTTGGGAGCAAGGAAGAACTCATCATTGCCGCCGAAGATGAGCGCTATTTGCAACTTCTCCTCAGTGAACAAGAAAGTGTCCTCAGTGACGTCGAAGATTTCTCGGAAATCAAGGAATTTGCTGCGTGGATCGCCGGTCAACTCATGCGAATGGCGAGAGATGAGCGAGTGGTCGAGATTCGAAAGGCGCGAATCAAGATCACTGGGAATGCACTGCATCACCCACAGCTGATGTCTTCGCTCATTACACGTCAGCGCATGATGTTCGAAGCTATTGGATCCGCGATTGGAATCGCCAAGTCAAAGGGTTTCGTCGCCGACTTTGTTGATGAGTTTGCATTTGCCGCGTGGTTCCACGGAATGGCGCTCGGGCTCGGTGCGATTGAGATGACCCTTGATGACCGTGATCGGTGGCTACGGCAAGCGATTCCGGCGACGCTTTGCGTTCTTGGGATCCCCATGCGGCTTCCCCCGGAGATACTTCACGACTGTGGCCTCGCAGGAGACCCTCGCTTTTCACCTCAAGAACGGTAGGAGCCGGGAGTTCCCGAAGCGGTTTGTGGCTGACTGAATGCAACGCAACGGCCAGCGTTTGCACAGCCAATGGCTTGAAGGGCCAATGCAGCGCCCGGAACGGTCACCGGATCCCACGACGTTCCAGCGTTGCCAGTGAAGTAAGCGGCAGCGCGACCGGTCGAGGTTGCTCCAACGAGATAACAGTTGAGCGATGACGTGCAGTCCACTGAGGTGGCATTGGCGAATCTGGAACCAGGCGAGCGATCAATCCAGCTCTTTCCAAGTGTTGACGACACAAAAATGCCGCCACCAAGTGCTGATGACTTTTGACCAACAAGGACACAAGTGGTGATCTTCACCGTCCGTTGGCACGCAACGGCATGGACTTCGTGAAGCTTCGCCGAGAGTGAAGCCATTGGTGTCCAAGTTTGGCCACCATCGCTCGTCGTGATCCCGGCAACACGTTCAGCGCCAGTGTTGCTCGCTGCATAACCAATTGCCAAACAAAAAAGGGCAGTTGAACAACTAATTCCTGTCAAAATTCCCGAGGTATTTGAGGATAAACGCACCGACCAATTTGTGCCACCATTCGTTGATTGCAGCACAAGCCATTTGCCGGTTTTGGACGTTCCAACTGCCGTGCATAAGAGTGCAGAGAAGCAGTGCACTCCGCCGAGGAGACCCGTTCCATTCGGAAGCGTGACTGCCCGCCATGTGGATCCACTGTTGACGGTGACTGCTGCCGTGCCGATATTGGTTGCTGATCCACCAACAGCAGCACAGCGCTCAATGGTCGGGCATGAGATTGCCGCAAGGTCGGAAACGGTGTTTGGGACACTCTGACGACCCCAGGAAACACCGCCATTAACGGTTCGGTACATTGCCGTTTTTCCTGTTGAAAGTGTTCCAACAACCTCACAAACCGTTGCTGGGGTACATCCAACCGCTTCGACTGCCGTCAATCCAGATGTTGGTAGTGGGGAAGGAATGAGTCGGAAATTGCTCGCTCCCTTGACTGGAGGTGCACTCACCATGATCAGTCCGATGACGACGGCACCGATGAGGACCGGCCGTGTCAACCTTCCAATCAAAGACGCCGCTCGTGAGTGCAGTCCACTAGGCATAGGTGTTGACCCTACCGATCGAAATGCCAATTTGGTGTGTGTTATGAGAATTTAGCCAAAGAAATTCTCTAGAAAAATGTTCTAGTTCTTAGGGAGGAGTTTCTAGAAAAGTTCTCTGTTTTGAATCGGTAGTTCCCGCCAAAATCGTCTATTTCAAGTGTTACGTTCAAGTCCGTGTCTTTGGCAAACCCGCGCTCTGCGCCCCGACCTTTCGGAGAGCGTCTCTTGGCAAAAGCCATTCAGACGCTGGTTGCCTCCTCGCTGTTGCTGTCAACTGGCCTCGTAGCGGTTGCAGAAGCAGGTGTTCTTCAGCAACCACTGACCAAGATCGATCTTGTTGATCTGCACGGTGCTTCCATCTCAAGTCTGAATCTCCATGCAGATCTGCAAGATGCCTTCGCAGTCGGTATGACCTATCCCGTTGATCTGCTCGATGCCGAACATGGTCTTGCACACCTTGACCTCACCGTGCCATCAGGTGTTCGGGTGGTGACGCTGAAGACGTATGACTTAGCAACGAAAACCGAACTCAAGCGCCGTTGGAAGTGCGCAACGACCGAAACTGCTGCTCGGTCATGCACCTTGCCCGTGAACGTCAAAGCTGGTGTTGTTCCCCTTTGGCCAAAGGCAGAGCCGGTCCGTCGTGGGTATTTCGTTGTCGTATCGGTTGAAAACCACCTCGCAGTCGGCTCACTTGAAGGTGAGACAGTGACGGCCACTGGTTCGCTTCCCGGGACCGATGCAGCAAGTTCGATGGTTCCGGTGAATGTGGTCGAGAACCAACTGCCAAATCTCGTCGTTGCCCACGCTCCTTTCCAGACCATTGGCTTGAACGAAACCGGCGTGGTGAGTTTTGCGCTGAAGAATCAAGGGACGTCAAACACGGTGACGCCAGCGTCAGCTCCAGTAGCGGTTCTGGCGAACGTTCTTCCACAAGGCCTGGCGCAGAAGTGGGAAAACCTATCGAAAGATGACTGGGATTGCCGTGGTGCAACCGATGCTTCTCCCACCTGTGCGTATCAGGGCCCAGCGATTGCTCCAGGAAAGTACTCAGCACCGCTCCTCGTTCGATATGTGGCGGCAGGCGGCATCGAAGAACTTGGTGACCAGCCATCTGCGTTGATCAAGTGGAAAACCGCGTTCGTGGTCGCGAACCCGATGGGCCAACAAGCTGGTCAGAATCTCAACAACGAAATCAAAGTGCAGCGTTCGCTCAAGGTCTCCCTCGCCCTTACCGTTGATGCAGTCGGTGGTCAGGCAATCAACCTTGGAGGTACTCGTCCAATTCGGGTGAGGATTCAGTCGAGCGACAACGGTGCTTCGGGACTCACCGTGAAGCTCTACTTACCAAAGCAAACTTCCATGGCTCCTCTCGCAGCGAATGGTTGGACATGCCCTGGTGGACGGGGGGAAATCTCCTGTTCGCACCCAGATCCACTGTTCAATGGCAACACGACTGAACTTCTTTTCCCGCTCATCGCTGACGTAGATGCGAAGCCTGGCTTTGGCGTCGTCGGTGCACTCGGCAAGGCTGTTGATGGCAGTGCGCAGGGGGCCAACTTTGCCCTCGTGAATCTGACCGACCCATCAAAGCCAGATTCTCTTCTTAATGTTGTTCCAGCCAAGCAGCCTCCTGCCAAACCACACCTTGCGGTTGCGCCTGCAAAACGCACTGGTGCCGCCCACCGTGCCGCAGCAGAGGTCAATTCCGCAGCACCTACCAATGTCCAAGCCACGGTGGGAAGCGGTTCAGCAGCGGTGACCTTTGATGCCCCCGTGATACTGCCGAGCGACACTGATCACTACATCGTGACGGCAACCGGTGGATTTAAACCGGTGACCACGCAATCTGGGATCATCGGTGGTTACGGGGTAGATGGCAAGGTCGCACTCGGGCCCGATGGCAAGGTGTATCTGACAGATCCGAACAACAATGCCGTCGTTTCAGTTGATCAAGACGGAACTCGACAGACGGTGGCGTCGGGCATTTTCTGCCCTAGTGGATTGGCAGTGGCGCCAGATGGTGTGCTCTATGTGTCGAGCGATTGTGTTGGAAACTCCTACAACGCTGGTCAGGTCATCGCTGTCGCGACTGATGGCACGCAGTCAGTGGCGATCGACAACCTCTCCCACCCGACGGGAATTGCCATCGACCCCTTTGGCAATGTGATCGTTGCTGATCCCCTCAGCCAGCAAGTCGTCAAGCTCTCAACCACCGGAGAGATTTCGACACTTGGCTCGGGGTACTACTACCCATATGGAGTGGCAACAGACGCCGCAGGCAATGTTTTCGTTGCCGACACCTATAACTACCGAATCGTCAAAATCACCCCTGAAGGCGTGCAGTCAACCTACGCATCGCTGTGGCAGACCGTCTATGACCTCGCGGTTGGCAGTGATGGTGCAGTGGTGATTGCCGATACGTGGAGTTACCAGATTCTTCGAATCGATCCAAACGGGGTTATTTCGGCCCTCGTGACCGGTATCACCTATCCAACAGCACTTGCGATAAACGCCGCCGGCGAACTCTTCATCCGTGGCTATTTCAACGATCTCTCTAAGCGACTGCTTGACATTCATCAGTGTGCAACCAATGAACTTGAAACCGCCTGCACGGTGACGGGCCTAACGAACGGCCAGCAGTACAGCGTGACGGTTGCAGCGGTTGCTGGGACAAACAGCGGTCCTGCAAGCGAAGCACTTGATGTCATGCCAGTAGGCGTGAGCGATCGCCCGTTCGAAGTTCGAGCGACAAGTGGCCTCAACATGAGTGTGCTCGTGGAGTGGATGGCTCCAGGATTCAATGGTGGAACGGCAATCACCGGCTATGTGGTCACCGCCACGAACCTGTCTCACGAGAACGGTGTGGGTGACGGAAATCAATGCACCACCGACAGTCCTGAGACGGTCTCTTGTTCAGTAACGGGCCTCCGTAACGGGGATCAGTATTCCTTTAGCGTTGTTGCCATCAACGCGGTTGGATCTAGTGATCCTGCCGATCCAACCTCTGCGATTCCCTCAACGCCGCCCTCTGCACCAACAAACGTTGCACTCAACAATGCTGCTGCGGGTCAACTCACCGTTACGTGGTTCGCGTCCACCTTTGACAACGGTGGTGCCATCACCTCCTATCGTGTCGAACTCCGTAACCTCTCGAGTGCTACTCCTGACCAAGTCGTGGGGACTTGCATCGTCAAACCAGAAGAAGACTTCTCCTGCACCTTCTCAGGTTTGCTCGCAAGTGAACGCTTTGAGGCGACCGTTGTTGCCACGAATGCCTCAGGTGATGGCGCTGGTGCAGTGACAAATTCTGAGTCGCCAATTGGCACCGTGCCGACGCAGCCAAGCAATGTTGTTGGATCAAGCAGGGACAGGGCCGTTTTTGTCACCTGGTCGGCAAGTGATTTCACCGGAGCAGTGGTGACTTCCTACATGGTGATTGCTACCAATCTTGACCACGTTGGTGGACTAGGAGATGGTGCGTTTTGTTCGACGAATGGAACTACGTCTTGCACGGTTACCGGTCTCAGCAACGGCTACCACTACAGCTTCGTGGTAATTGCGGCAAATAGTTTCGGGCCCTCGTTGCCCTCGTTGGCTTCAGCATCGGTGATCCCAGCGGTGGCGTGGAGTGATCCCTCACTGGTTGGATCAGTGGCTGCTGGCCAAATCTATTGGTCAATAACGACCTCCATGTGGTGTGCCGATGCACAGAACTGTGTGGCCTTTGGATTTGGCTATGACGTGTACGGTCCAAAAATGGTTCAGCGGATTGAATCAGACGGAGTCTGGGGTGATCTTGTGGTCCTCCCCGTACCGGCAACTTCGCTCACTGGAGCACCTGGAGCAGCTTGGTGCACAGATGCCCAGAACTGTCACCTCTTCTTTGGATATTGGTCTGCAGGCGTTGGCAGCTTCTCGATCGATGAGATCAATGGTGTCTGGCAGGACGCGGTAATCGCTCCGTACCAGCCATTTGGTTTGCTTGAGTCCAATGTTGTAACAATCTCGTGTTCCTCGTTCACGTCATGCACGGCCGTTGGGCTTGGTTGGGTCCCTTACTCCGGCGGGTATCGGCTATTTACCGTCACGCTCGGTGAGAACAACACTTGGGAGACCGGACAGACCATTGAGGTGAGCGGTTACGGGGTTGGGTCGTACCCAAGTCCTCGAGGACTCAATTGCCCTTCTTTCGGAAATTGCAATTTCTTTTTCGAAAATAGTGGTCGTATCTACGAAGTTGATGAGATCAATGGAGTCTGGGGCGAATCAACGGATCTGAGCGCCTACCTCTCAACTGATGGGAATTTGAGTTTTGACGCTGTTCGGTGCACGGGAATTGGGGAATGCGTCATTCTCGGAGTCCGCTACGTAGGCGAGACGGCACTGCATTTCAGTCTTCGCCAACACCAAGGTGTCTGGGGAAGCCCTGTTGATTTTCTTCCTGGAGTCTCTTTCTCCGTCCAAACGCTCTCCTGTGCGACAAGTGGGGTATGTACGGCGCTGATCCAACTTTGGAGCAATGGACTTATCTATGCAACGACGCTGGATTTGGGATCGTCATCTGTTGTGGCACCGAGTTCTCCAAGTTCGGTTACCGCCACCGTTGGTGATGGATCAGTCACCATTCACATCACCCCACCAGCCTTCGATGGTGGATCGCCAATCTCGCACTACCACCTCGTCGTCACCGACAGCAATCAAGCTGTTCTTTCTGAGTCCGACTGCGACTCGGTGGATTGCACGATCCAACTCCAAAATGGTTCCAGTTACACCGTCAGCGTTCAAGCAGTAAACGGTGAACTGATGGTGGGCGATGCAGCCACTGTGACATTCACGATGGATGCACCAGGTGCACCAACCAATGTGACGACAACCATTGGAGCGTCTTTCATTGAGGTTTCGTGGACAGCACCGCTCAATGATGGTGGAGGTTCAACACTTTCCTACACCGCCTCTGCCATTGATCCCCTATCTGGCCTTGTCGTCGCTTCGTGCACGACCACACAACTCAGCTGCATCTTGACGGGGCTTCATCGCATGACGACATACCTCGTGACCGTCGTGGCGGCAAACGGGACAAGTGTTGGCTCACCGGCCGAAGCGAATGCAACAACCACCTCTGACGTTCCCCTCGCTCCGCAGTCGATCTCACTCCAAGCTGGCGATGGATACGTCATCATCTCGTGGAGCCCTCCTCTTGATGATGGCGGTACTTCGATTCTCGGTTATGTGGTCAACGCGTACGATCCCAGTGGAAGCCTCGTAGGAACGTGTCGCTCGAGTGATGGTTCATGCTCTATTGATGGACTGACTAACGGAGTTCGCTACCGCTTCGCCGTGAGCGCACAGAACGCGAATGGCTTTGGTCCTGAAACCTCTGATGAGATCACGCCAATTTCCGAACGAGGTCCCCCCTCGGAGATTCTCTTCATCAATGGTTCGCTCACCAACATCGTGGTCAGTTTCAATGGAACTGACTACACCGGGACCGCAACACTGACGTTCGGCTCCTCATCATTTACCGTCGCCTTCACCTACACCGACCAAGACAACTGGTTCGTCAGCGCTGATGCAATCGACCTCCAACTCGCGAGCTCGATCACGTTGGTCAATGCTCACGTAGGAATTACGAACGAGAACAGCGCCATTTTGGTTGAGTTCTCCGGTGACCTTGCCCTTGGTTCAGTCCTCGCTTCGGTCTCGGGGATCTACACCGACCAAAACAACTGGTCGCTCGAGATCACGAGCGGCACCTTGTCTCTTGGCACAACCGCCATTGATCTCACCGGTTCAGTCACGAACGCTCAAGGCAACCTGACTGGCACCTTCACTGGAACGCTCGACACGAGCTTGTCTG
>CANFJV010000049.1 GCA_947447225.1 Acidimicrobiaceae bacterium | reverse complement strand
TCTCCGAGAACTAACCATCGATCCATCGAAGACCTACCACGGCACAGGGGCTCCAAAAGGACCAACTCGGCCCCAGAGAGGCCGAGTTGAGGGTTCGTGATGTTGCTTATGTTGCGACTGATCACACTGGTGGAGGTGAAGGGAATCGAACCCTCGACCTCTACATTGCGAACGTAGCGCTCTGCCAACTGAGCTACACCCCCAGCGCCACAAACACTAGCCGCGGGCAGGCGCGGTACTAGCGGCCAGCGGCGTAGCGAGGCTCGTCGACGTAGTCGTCGTTGAAGTACTCGTCGGCGACGTAGCGAGGCGGCGCTACTGGTCGGCTCACAATCGCAATGGCAGCCGCGACAAAGGCAATAAGACAAAGCAGCGACAGCGTCCCAATGACGTACAGCAGCGCTGCGCTGGTAGCAGCTCCACCGCCAAGACCGAGAATCGTTCCGCCGAACAAACTCAACAACACCGTGCGGCGGCGCTTGGCTTGCGCACTTTTGCCATGGGGGCGAAGCGGCTCGTATGCCGGTAGCGGTTCATGTTCAATCGGCACACGATTGAAACACTCACCGGACTTTTCATCCACATAGGCATCTGCCGTTGCGTCTTCATTGTCAACTGGGTGCAGCAGCACAAGTTGAGGACGCCGTGGCGCGAGAGGAAGTGGCGTCGCATGTGCACCATGGTGCTGAAGAAGGTGCAGCGAGGCATGGAAGGAATCAATACCTTCAACCGTTTTATACTCACGCACTCGGCGGAGAATTCCAGGAGCGAGAACGATAATCCAGAGGACGACGAGGATCGGTACGACCACTGTCGTTGGCATCGCGCTCCCCCTTTCGCTTAGAACTCAGGCTACTGATGCCCTTTGTCTTTGGGGTGGATGCTCAACGAGCTCGTGCCAAGAACCTTCCATTGTGTGACAACACTTCGAGCGACAGGTCGAAACAGGTCGACAAGTTGTCACTCGTGAGCACCTGATCAATGGGACCGCTTGCGAGTCGCCGACCTTCTCGAAGCAGCAGTACATGGGTTGAACTCGCGGGGATCTCTTCCACATGATGCGTGACCAGTACGACACCACGATCACGGTTCTGCGCGCTCAGTGCATCAAAGCGATGAAGCAGTCGTTCTCGGGCACCAAGGTCAAGTCCAGCTGAAGGTTCATCAATGAGCAATAGCGGCGGATCAACGAGCAGGGCTCGAGCTAAGAGCACTTGCTGTCGTTCACCGTCAGATAGCCCACCAAGGGTGCGCTCGGCCAAGTGCAAGACCCCAGCACGTTCTAACGCGGCAAGTCCATGGGTGCGGTCATCGTCAGTTGTTGTTCGCCACCAGGGCTCTAAGGATCCATCAAGACCACCCAAGACCACCTCCAAAGCAGTGAGGTCGGTACGAAGTTGTCGTGTGAGCGCAGAAGAGGCAAGACCAACGGAACTGCGCAGGCTTCGAAGATCAACGGTCCCGAACTGGTGTCCAAAGAGCGACACCTCGCCCGACGATGGAAGCAGTCGTCCAGCGGCAATGGTCAGCAGCGTTGACTTTCCCGAACCATTCGGCCCGAGCACGACCCATCGCTGCGTAGAACAAACCTCGAACTCGTCGAGGTCGAGGATGGCTCGACCCTGACGGGTAACGAGAACACTGCGGGCATGAAAGAGCGCTGTGCTCACTCGTGAAGTCCGCACTCCACCTTGCCCGTGCCGGCCCAGCGGCCAGATCGTGGGTCTTCACCTGGAGCAGTGGGACGAGTTGTTGGGGCGCAGCCAATGGAGCGGTAGCCCTGCGACATCAGTGGGTGGGTCAACAAGCCGTGATCTTGTTCATAGACGGCAATATCTTCGTCCGTCCACGTCGCCATGGGATTGACCTTGACGACACCGAACGTGGCATCAATGGACACAATTGGCGCAGCGGTGCGCGTGGTCGCGTCAACCCGCTTGAGCGCGGTCATCCATGCGGCCTTCGTGTTCACCACTTCCATGAGTGGCCCAACTTTTCGACGTTTGCAGCATTCATCAGTGCCGCAGACCCACTCTTTGGCATCCGCCCCGGGCTTCGTGACGGTCAAGTTCACGTCATAGGCCTCGCGGACTTGTTCAACAAAGGCGAGTGTCTCGGGGAAATGAAACTCAGTGTCCAAAAACACCACTTCAACGCCTGGGTCGACCTTGACGGCCAAATCCAGCAGCACAATGTCTTGAAAGCTGCACGCCAAGATGAGGTCTTTGCCAAAGGTTTCAAAGGTCCAGGCCAAGATCTTTGACGCCGGTGCGTGCTCAAAGCGCTCGTTCAGTTCGACCAGTTCCACTGGGGTGATCTCTGTCGCCATCGTCGTTTCCTCCACCTTCGCTACCTCACCGTGACGCCTTGGTCTGCGATCAGGGTTCGCAATTCGCTATAACTCTGACTAAGATAGTCAGGAATTGGTCCGGGTCGGGTTACACCTGCCGGAAAACGGAAGGATTGGCGTGCCGAGCCCGAACGAGGAAACGACAGCCCGAGACACCACAGCGCGTGGTCACAAGGCATTTAACCACCTTGACCTGCTTGAATCCCAAGCTATTTTCATTATGCGAGAGGTTGCCGCCGAGTGTGAGCGCCCCGTGTTGCTGTTCTCTGGTGGCAAGGACTCTGCCGTCTTGTTGCACTTGGCGGTCAAGGCATTTCGCCCAGCTGGCTTTCCGTTCCCGGTGATGCATGTCGACACCGGACACAACTTTCCTGAGGTTTTGAGTTTCATTGATGAGACCATTACGTCACTTGGCGAACGCTTGATCGTGGCCAAGGTCCAAGATTCCATCGACAAAGGTCGCGTGGCTGATCCTGGGGAGAACGGCTCGCGCAACCGTCTTCAAACAACGACGCTGCTTGACGCCATCACCGAGCACAAGTTCGACGCCGCTTTTGGTGGCGCCCGTCGTGACGAAGACAAGGCTCGCGCCAAAGAGCGCGTGCTGTCGTTCAGAGACGCCTTTGGCCAATGGGAACCACGAAAGCAGCGCCCTGAACTGTGGCATCTCTATCAAGGCAAGGTATTGCCGGGCGAGCACCTTCGTGCGTTCCCGCTCTCGGACTGGACCGAACTCGATATCTGGCAATACATCGCTCGAGAGAAGATCGCGCTGCCTTCGATTTACTACGCCCATGAGCGTGACGTGGTCGAGCGCGACGGTATGTTGCTTGCGGTGTCACAGTTCGTGCACCCACAAGATGGCGAAGCCGTGCAGCGCCTTTCTGTTCGGTTCCGAACGGTTGGCGATGCAACCCTGACCGGTGCGGTTCGTTCAACCGCAGCAACGGTTGAAGAAGTTGTTGATGAAGTCGCTGGAGCCCGAGTGTCAGAACGTGGCGCCACTCGAGGCGATGACAAGTTCAGTGAAACTGCCATGGAAGACCGTAAGCGAGAGGGCTACTTCTAGTGTCGACCACCACCCACCGCGAAGAGACCACCGATCTCCTTCGATTTGCAACCGTTGGATCAGTTGACGATGGAAAGTCCACCCTTATTGGGCGCTTGCTCGTCGACACCAAGCAGCTTTTTGATGATCAACTCGACGCCGTAGCTGAAGCATCGGTTCGTCGAGGCACTGGTGAAGTCGACTTGTCCTTTGTCACCGACGGTCTTCGAGCCGAACGTGAGCAAGGCATCACCATTGACGTGGCCTATCGCTACGCCGCTACGCCAAGTCGCAAGTTCGTCATTGCTGACTGCCCAGGGCACGTCCAGTACACCCGCAACATGGCAACCGGCGCCTCAACGGCAGACCTTGCCCTTGTCGTCATTGATGCCCAGTCCGGCATGAAAGAACAAACCCGTCGGCACTGCTGCATCGCTGCACTACTTGGCGTGTCGGAGTTCATTGTCTGCGTCAACAAGATGGACCTCATTGACTGGGACGCCAAGCGTTTTGACGCGGTTGAAGCAGACGTCCGAGATTTGGCCGCCGCCCTTGGCGTGCAACGCGTCACGGTGGTACCTGTTTCAGCCCTACTTGGCGACAATGTGGTGGAACACGGCTCAGCGAGCCCGTGGTATCGCGGACCAACCGTCCTTGGCGCATTGGAACTCGCCAAAGCAGGTGACTGGACCGGCGACGACGGCACGACCACTCGTTTGCCCGTCCAATGGGTGATCCGTCAAGTTGGCGAGCGTCGCAGCTACGCCGGCATGGTTGCTGGTGCTCCACTCGTTGCTGGCCAACGCGTGCTGGTGCTCCCCCTTGGCAAAGAAACGACGGTCACCGAGGTGTCGACCTATGACGGCCCACTCGACGTTGCCGCTCCAGGAATTTCGGTGTCGGTTGACCTAGAACACGACTTTGACGTCACCCGTGGCGACATGATTGCTGACGTGGTCAACCCGCCAACGGTCACGTCGGCCATTGAGGCCACCGTGTGCTGGTTTGGTGCGCAACCACTGAAGGTTGGCGACCGCATCCGACTGAAGCACACCACGCATTCAACACCAGCGCGAGTTACCGCAATTGAGTCCGTACTCAAGATCGACACGCTGTCGCTGGCACCGAAGGAAGAATTAGAAGAGAACGAGATTGGTGTGGTGCACTTGGCCACCGCTACTCCCCTTGTTGTCGACGACTACTCGAAGAACCGCATCACCGGTTCATTCGTGTTGATTGATGAAAAAGACCACACGACCTTGGCTGCTGGCCTCGTGGGTCTTCCTCAAATTCTCCCGCAGGGCTAATGCTCAGCTCCCTGGTTGGAGCACCATCAACACTGCAGCAATGCCAATCAGGCTCAGCACCGCTGTTGCGGCATATCTGCCTTTGCGAGCAGCGTCCTTGTCGGTCACGCCTTGGTCAAACGAAGCAGCAACCGCTCGTTCATTTGCGAAAACTCCGGCTTCAAGAAGACCAAACGCGGCGAACCAGAGTGCGCCACCGGCCATGACCCAAAGCGATGTTGCCTGAAAACGGCCACTCGAAATGCCGAGCAATAGCGCTCCGGTCACCGGCACCAACACCAGCACCCGACTGAACAGCTTCGGTGGCGACGCGTAGTAGGTGAAGGTCGTGGCGGGAAGCACCGTTTCCGTCTCAACTCGACGGAACTCTGCGTAGCTCACACCAACTTGGACGAGCCCAACAAGTGCGACGAGCACGTGGACAATGAGAACAATCGCATATAGCGGCGTTGTCTCCGTGGTGGCCAGCACATCTGAGAGCCTTACAGATTCTCCAACCCTGTCGGGTACGCTTTGGATGGACGAGATGGAGAGCAGGCAATGGTGACCGAGCTTCGGCTAGACCCCCTCTCGGGGCGATGGGCAGCAATTCGCCCTCAACGTGCAGACCGACCTGCAGCCTTTGTTGACCGCATGGCGTGGCCGACCGAGCAGCGATCAACGTGCCCGTTTTGCAAAGAGCACGCTGATGACGAACAAGTCTTGGCCGAAACGACTGATGGCGGGAATTGGACGTCTCGAGTAGTCGCCAATCGCTACCCTGCCTTTGACACCGATGAGCCCTTTGTCGTGTTTAACAAAGGCCCGGTCTTCACCGAAGCGACCGCCGGTGGCACCCATGAGGTGGTGGTCTTCTCCCCCGACCACGACAAGAGTTTTTCCGAATTGGATGACCACGAAGTGGCCGACGTGATGGCGCTGCTCAAAGAACGCCTCACTGCCCACGCAGCAACAAAGAACCTCCGCTACACCCAGGTCATCATTAACGCTGGCCGAGAAGCTGGAGCGTCGGTCGAGCACCCACACGGGCAACTCCTCGGGATCAGTTTTGTCCCTCGTGATCTGGCTGAAGAGCAAGGACAGTTCTCTCGCTTCGTCGCTGGCTGCGTGTTGTGCGTAGCCCTTGATGCAGAGTCCGCATCTGGTCGCCGCACCATCCTCGACACACCCCACGCACTCGTCGTTGCCCCCTACTGGAGCAGCGTTCCCTATGAGATGTTGCTGCTTCCGCGCAGCCATGGAACCCACGTGCATCATGAAGATCAAGACGTGTTGACCGGTGTTGGACTCGCCATTCGTGACGCACTTGCGGCACTCAAGCGAACCGTTGGCAATGTTGCCTACAACGTGGTGCTGCACTCAGCGCCGTATAACCACGGCGAGCCATTCCACTGGCATGTCCACTTGTGGCCCAAAGCCACTACTCGCGCCGGATTTGAGATGGGCACTGGCGTGTCGATCAATGTGATGCCGCCAGAGCTCGCAGCCGAACAGCTCCGAGCGAACCTCGAGGATTAGTCGCCTAAGAGTTGGTGTGCAGCTCCATAGGGGTCAATTGACCCGGCAGTGACTGCTTGCATCAGCGCTTCATAATCAGGGCTCTGGCGTAGTTCACCAACTCGCCGCTCAACCATTGCGGCCACCACTTGGGCCAACAGATCATCTAAGCGACCTTTGCGTCGCTCGGCCAACAAGTTGGCTTCAATGAGGTAGGCCCGGTGATCGGCCACGGTTGCCCAAAACGCTTCAGTGCCTTCCCCCTTGGCCGCTACCGTTTCCACAATCGGTGGGCGCCAGTCACCAAGGTGCGACAGGTCAAGCATTTGTTCCAAGTCCCGACGTGCTTCTTTCACACCCGGTCGGTCCGCTTTGTTAATGACGAAGATGTCTGCAATCTCCAAAAGGCCAGCTTTGTTGGCCTGCATGGAATCACCCCAACCCGGATTCATCACCACGACCGTCGTGTCCGTTGCTCGAGCCACGTCCACTTCCATTTGCCCGACGCCGACGGTTTCAACCAACACCACCGGCATCTTGGCCGTGCCGAGCACTCGGATTGCGTCGGGCACGGCAAGCGACAGCCCACCGAGATGGCCGCGGGTTGCCATGGACCGAATGAACACCGTTGGATCGGTTGCATGACCTTGCATGCGAACACGATCGCCAAGGATCGCTCCACCGGTGAACGGAGAGGAGGGATCAATCGCCAACACCGCAACTTGATCGAGTGGCTCGGCTGTCTGTGCTCGCGCCGCAGGCCAACCTCCTCGAGCGGTGGTGATGAGTTGGTCCGTCAGCGTTGACTTTCCGGCCCCTGGTGCTCCCGTGAGCCCCACGGTGTAGGGAATGGGCCCTTGATAGCTGAGCGCCGCAACTGCTTCAGATGTCGCTCCCCCGCGCTCGACCATGGTGAGCAGTCGCGCAAGGGCAACTCGACTGCCTGCGGCAGCTTGTTCGAAAAGGACAACCGGATCAGTTGAGAGTTGCGTCATGAGAGGCGCACCACCGAGGCGCCGAGATGGTTGAGCTGCAGGGGAAGATTTTCATAACCGCGATCGAGGTGTCCAGCATCGTCAATCGTCGTCTCGCCGTCGGCGGAGAGTCCGGCCAACATGACTGCCGCACCGGCTCTGATGTCGTGTGACTTCACCCGAGCACCAGAGAGCTGTTCGACCCCTCGAATGACCAGGTGGTGTCCGTCAGTGCGGATATCAGCTCCCATGCGAAGAAGTTCATCGACATAGCGAAAACGACCGGAAAAGAGGTTTTCGGTGACAAACGACACCCCTTCGGCGGTCGCCAAGGCAGCAACCAAAAATGGGGTGTAGTCCGTTGCCACACCTGGGTAGGGCAAGGTGGCAAGGTCGGTGCCATTGATCCGGCCAGATGCCTCAACACGGATCCCGTTCGACGTTGCGACAAGGCCAACACCCATGTGTTCGAGCTTTCTGACTAACGATTCCATGTGCGCTGCTTTTGCACCGATGACGTCAACGGTTCCACCAGCAATTGCCGTTGCCACAAAGAACGTGGCGGCGACTACTCGGTCAGGAATCACTTCATGGGTGACGGCACCGAGAGACTCCACTCCTGTCACCGTGATGCGACCCGTGCCGACGCCGTCAATCTTGGCCCCCATGGCGGACAAGAACGCTGCAAGGTCCACCACTTCTGGCTCTTGCGCCGCATTATCAATCACGGTTGTGCCCTCGGCCAACACCGCTGCCATCAACAAATTGTCCGTTGTTGTGTGCGAAGGGAACGGTAGGACCATTGCCGCGCCACGGAGGCGGCTAGCGGTCACCTCACCATCAATGATTCCGTGAGCAATGGAGAAGGAGGTCCCCATCTCTTCTAACGCATTCAAGTGAAAATCAATCGGTCGAGAACCAAAATCATCCCCACCGGGCATGGAGACTTTTGCTCGACCACACCGTGCAAGGAGCGGCCCGAGCACCACAATTGAGGCCCGCATCTTTTCAACCAACTCATAGGGCGCTTCAGGAGTGAGTTGCGCCGTGGGCGGCGTCACAATCTCAAGCGATCCACCGTCGAGACGTCGAATCGAGAGTCCAAGTGCGGTCAACATTTCACCCATGATTTCGACATCACGAATGTCGGGGACGTTGTGCAGCACGGTCGTGCCTTCAGCCAAAATCGCTGCGGCCATAATCTTGAGCACGGAGTTCTTTGCCCCAGAAATCGCAACGGAACCATGCAAGGGTCCATTTGGGGAAACGACGAACTGGCTCATGTGTCAAGTATCGCCGATCAGACGCCACCGGTGTGCGGCCGGGCGCCCTAGTTCTCCTATCCGGAGTAGCATCTAATCGTGCCAAACCAACCTCAGGCCCCAGACAGAAACCTTGCTCTTGAACTCGTTCGAGTGACCGAAGCCGCCGCGATTGCCGCGAATCGGTGGATGGGCCGAGGCGACAAAAACGCAGCTGACGGCGCTGCCGTTGAAGCCATGCGCGTCGTCCTCAATTCCATCTCAATGACCGGAACGGTCATCATTGGTGAGGGCGAAAAAGACGAAGCCCCCATGCTCTACAACGGTGAAGTCCTCGGCGATGGCTCGTCTCCAGAAGTCGACATTGCGGTCGACCCCATTGATGGAACCACGCTTACCGCACTTGGTCGCGCCGGTGCGCTGTCGGTGATTGCCGTTGCACCAAAGGGTTCGATGTTTAACCCTGGACCATGCGTCTACATGGACAAGATTGCCGTTGGTGCGAGGGGTAAGGGTTCAATCGACATGAACAAGTCGATCACCGAAAACGTGAACAACCTGGCCGACCAACTCGGCCAAGAGGTCCGTGACCTGACCGCCGTCATCTTGGACCGCGAGCGTCACAATCCAATGATTGAAGAGCTCCGAGCTACTGGTGCTCGCATTCGCCTGATCACCGACGGTGACGTCGCTGGTGCGATCTCCACCGCTTGGGAAGGCTCAGGTGCGGACATCTTGTTCGGCATCGGCGGAACCCCAGAAGGGGTCATTGCCGCGGCAGCCCTCAAAGCACTCGGCGGAGAACTCCTCGGCCGCTTGGCCCCGAGAAATGACGCTGAGCGCGATGAAGCCATTCGATTGGGCTACGACCTCGATGCCATTTTGGACCAAGACGATCTCGTGCAAGGTGACAACTGCTTCTTCTCCGCTACTGGTATTACTGATGGCGAACTGCTCCAAGGTGTCCGCTTCAACGAGCGTGGTGGTTCGACCGAGTCGCTCGTCATGCGCTCAAAGTCAGGAACCTGTCGAATTGTGAAGTCCCAACACTCCTTCGTGAAGTTGTCGGAGTTCAGTTCCATCGACTTCTAGGTCACCGCAATCGACGCTGTATGAAAGAACCGCCCCCGTGAAAACACGGGGGCGGTTCTTCATCGTTCTTGGTGTTGAAGATTACTTCGACGCAGTCGCAATCCGAAGTTCAGCTCGGGCCAAGTCGCCTTCAATCGATTGACGCTTTGCTGCTGCGTGCTCATCGTCGTTTGACGAGTTGAGTGCTGAAAGTGCTGCTTCAGCGCCACTCTTTGCAACTTCGGCACGAGCAAGGTCGATTTCACCGACGAGTTCAGCCACACCAGCAAGCACCGTCACGGTCGAGCCAAGGCCCTCAGCTTCGGTGTCGAGTCCTGGGCCGGTTGCCACTTGGAGGAAACCTCCGTGGACAAGTACGCGAAGTACCTCAGAACCAGTTTCGATGGTGACAACTCCTGGGAGCACGTCAGCCACGAATGGCGTGTGGAGGTTCTGCACCGTGATGAGACCATCAGAGGTGCGGCACGAGACGGCCGAGGCACGCCCTTCGAAGAGCGCCCGCTCTGGGCAGACCAGGTTGGCAGCGAAGGTCGCGCCAGCCATCAGCTCTCCTTCTCGAGTTGTGCCTGCTTGGCGAGGACATCGTTGATGCCACCGACGTTCAAGAACGCCTGCTCAGGCACGGAGTCAAGTTCTCCACGAAGCAGGGCTTCGAAGGACTCAACGGTCTCTTCAACCGGGGTGTAGATGCCGTCGAGGCCGGTGAAGACCTTGGCGACGTACATTGGCTGTGAGAAGAAGCGCTGGATCTTGCGTGCACGAGACACGGTGATGCGGTCTTCTTCGGAGAGTTCGTCGAGACCAAGAATCGCGATGATGTCTTGGAGTTCACGGTAGCGCTGGAGCACACCTTGAACTTGACGAGCCACTTGGTAGTGACGGTCGCCCACGATTTCTGGCGCCAAGATGTTTGACGTTGAACTGAGTGGGTCAACGGCTGGGAAGATACCAAGGGCCGCGATCTGACGTGAAAGTTCCGTCGTAGCGTCCAAGTGGGTGAAGGTCGTGAACGGAGCTGGGTCGGTGTAGTCGTCAGCAGGGACGTAGACAGCCTGGAGCGACGTAATTGACTTACCACGAGTCGAGGTAATGCGCTCTTGGAGCTCACCCATTTCGTCAGCAAGCGTTGGCTGGTAACCAACTGCTGATGGCATGCGACCAAGAAGGGTCGACACCTCGGAACCGGCCTGAACGAAGCGGAAGATGTTGTCAATGAACAACAACACGTCTTGGTTCTGGACGTCACGGAAGTACTCCGCCATGGTGAGTGCCGCCAAGGCAACACGAAGACGAACGCCTGGTGGCTCGTCCATCTGGCCGAAGACGAGTGCGGTGTTGTTGATAACGCCCGACTCTTGCATTTCCAAGAACAAGTCGGTTCCTTCACGGGTGCGCTCACCCACGCCAGCGAACACCGACACACCACCGTGCTTGGTGGCCACACGGGAAATCATCTCTTGGATAAGCACGGTCTTACCCACACCAGCACCACCGAACAGGCCGATCTTTCCACCCTGCACGTATGGAGCAAGGAGGTCAATGACCTTGATGCCGGTTTCGAACATCTGGGCACGTGGCTCAAGTTGGTCAAAAGTCGGAGCTGGACGGTGGATGTCCCAACGCTCGTCAATGCCCTCAACTGATGGGACGTCGAGTGGCTGGCCGAGCACGTTGAACACGTGACCAAGCACGGCGTTTCCAACTGGCACGGTGATGCCACGGCCCGTGTTGCGAACAGCGGTTCCACGGAGGAGTCCATCGGTTGGCTGCATGCACACACAGCGCACACGGCCTTCACCGATTTGCTGGGCGACTTCGGCGGTGATCGTCACCGTCTTGCCGTCAAGCTCAACATCCATTTCGACGGCGCCATTGATTTCCGGCAGCGCGTGCGGCGGGAACTCGGCGTCGACCACAGGGCCGGCGATGGCGACGACCCGACCCTCCTCGAGGGCGGTTTGATTGTCTGCGGTCATGGTCATTTGCTCATGCTCCCTTCGAAGGACGGAGCGCTTCGGCGCCGCCCACGATTTCCATAATCTCGGTGGTGATCGCGTCTTGACGGGCCCGGTTCATGGTCCGGGTCAAGGTGCGAGCGAGTTCTTCTGCGTTCTCCGTTGCAGCCGCCATGGCACGCTGCTGAGAAGCATGGAACGATGCGGCGCCTTCCAGCAGCGCTGCAAAAACTTCAGCCTCAACGGCCTTTGGTGCGAGTTCAGCGAGCAGGTGCTCAACGTCAGGCTCAAACTCGGTATAGCCAGCGGGTCCTGCCTGCTTGGATGATTGCTGCTCACCTTCGGCGCCATCATCTGGACCAAGCAGTGGGAGCAATTGTGAAATCGCTACTTGCTGGGTTGCCGCTGACAGGTAGTTCGTCGACACGAGCAAAACCTGATCCACTTCACCATTCGTGAATGGCTGCGCAATCGCTGTGGCAACCGCACGGGCGTTTTCGAACTCTGGCTTGTCGCTAAAACCTTGGAACGATTCGGCAACCTCGAAACCACGGAAGCGGAAGTATGACGGCGCCTTTTTGCCAACCGTGATGAGTGACACCTGGGCACCATTTGCAGTCTTTTCCGCAATGAGGCGTTCGGTTGCACGAAGCACGGACGAGTTGTAGGCGCCCGACAATCCACGGTCGCCCACGATGCACACAATGGTGATCGACTTCGGGTTCTCCGGGACGCCAAGCATCTTCTCGGCCACCGCTTTGTTGGCGGAGGCAGCTTCGACGATCAAACTCGCCATGCCAACACGGAATGGTCGGTTCGAGGCAATGCGCTGTTGGCTGCGGCTGATCTGCGAGGCAGCAATCAGTTCCATAGCCTTGGTGATCTTCTTGGTGGCGTTGACGCTCTTAATACGTCGACGCAACACTCGTTCTTGTCCACCAGCCATTTACCCCTCCTTCCCGTCTCGTTGAATTTCAGTACGTTCGTTCACTCGTCAAGCAACCGTCGAGAAGCCGTCGAGGAACGTCTGCATGGCAGCGTCGATGATCGCCGTGTCTGGCAGTGCGCCAGTCGTACGAATCGTCTCGAGCACCGAAGCGTGGTTGGCCTTGAAGAAGCCACGAAGTTCTTCTTCGAATCGACGAACTGCAGGCACTGGCACCGTGTCGAGCCAGCCCTTGGTTCCGGCGTAGATCACAATGCACTGCTCTTCGACCGGCATTGGAGCGTTGAGACCCTGCTTCAGCAGTTCCGTCAAGCGGTAACCACGGTCAAGCTGGGCTTGTGAGGTCTTGTCAAGTTCAGAACCAAAGGTTGCGAACGACTCCAAGTCACGGAACTGTGCAAGGTCAATCTTGAGCGTACCGGCGACCGACTTCATGGCCTTGATCTGTGCAGCAGATCCCACACGTGACACAGAGTTACCCACGTTGATGGCAGGACGCACACCGGAGTAGAACAAGTCCGACTCCAAAAAGACCTGGCCGTCGGTGATCGAAATCACGTTGGTTGGAATGTAGGCCGAGATGTCGCCAGCCTTGGTCTCAATGATTGGAAGTGCGGTGAGTGAACCGCCACCGAGCTCTTCGGACAGCTTCGCTGCACGCTCGAGCAGGCGGGAGTGGAGGTAGAACACGTCACCGGGGTATGCCTCACGGCCTGGTGGACGACGAAGCAACAGCGACACCTGACGGTAGGCCTCTGCTTGCTTGGAAAGGTCGTCGTAGATGACGAGGGCGTGTTCGCCGTTTTCCATCCAGTGCTGGCCCATGGCGCAGCCCGAGTACGGGGCGAGGAACTTAAACGGTGCAGGGTCACCAGCTGAAGCCACGACCACGGTCGTGTACTCAAAGGCGCCGTTGTCTTCCAAGGTCTTCACCGTCTGTGCCACTGACGAGTTCTTCTGACCAATGGCGACGTAGATGCACTTCACGCCAAGACCCTTTTGGTTGAGGATCGTGTCGATGGCAACGGTGGTCTTGCCGGTCTTGCGGTCGCCAATGATGAGCTCACGCTGGCCACGGCCAATTGGGGTCATGGCGTCGATAGCCTTGATGCCCGTCTGCAGCGGTTCGTGCACAGGCTGGCGGCCAATGATGCCGGGGGCCTGGACTTCCATACGGCGGAACGTGTCGGTGTTGATTGGTCCCTTGCCGTCAATTGGCTCACCGAGCGTGTTGACCACGCGGCCCAACAGGCCGTCGCCAACTGGCACGGACAAAATACGTCCCGTTGCCTTGACGACTTGGTCTTCTTCCAAGGCATCGACGAGACCGAGCACGACGGCACCAACGGTGTCTTCGTCCAAGTTCATGGCGAGGCCAAGCGTTCCGTCTTCGAACTCCAAGAGCTCGTTCACGGCGC
>CANFJV010000048.1 GCA_947447225.1 Acidimicrobiaceae bacterium | reverse complement strand
TCTCGTTGCGATAGACCGCGACGCCGGCAAGGTGCCGTTTTTACATGTGGCGCAACCAAATATTGGTGCTCGCACACTCTATGAACGCCTTGGCTTTACCCATCGTCGAGAGATGGTGTTCACTCGACTCGAGCGAACCTCGAACTAGTCGCTAGCTTCGGCGCTCTCTAAAGCGTCAGGTTCTTCGGTCACCCGCTCATTGCGTCCGGGCTTGAGCGTCGGGAAGGCAATGACTTCACGAATATTGGCCGTATTGGTGAGCAGCATCACGAGTCGGTCAATGCCGAGTCCCATGCCACCAGTTGGAGGAAGGCCGTGCTCCATCGCTCGGAGATATTCCTCATCGACCAACATTGCTTCGTCGTTACCCGAGGCATGTTCGGCCGCTTGTTCTTCAAACCGGGCACGTTGCTCATCGGCATCTTGAAGCTCGGAGAAACCGTTCACGAGTTCACGGCCACAGACAAAGGCTTCAAAGCGCTCGGTGATGAGGGCATCGTCGCGGTGACTCCGTGACAGCGGTGAAATCTCTTTTGGGTGGTGGAGCACAAAGGTTGGCTGCCACAGATCTGCTTCAGCGGTGGCTTCAAACAACTCGGTGAGGAGACGTCCCGTGCCCCAGGCGGCGTTGACCGTGACCCCAGCGTCGCTGCAGGCCGATCGGAGATCTTCGATCGGGCTGTGGACGTCAAATTGCTTGCCCGTTGCTTCGAAGATGAGTTCTGACATCGTCGCTCTGCGCCAAGGGGCACCAAGTTCTAATTCGCGGTCTTGGTAGGAGATCGACGTCGTGCCAAGCACCGCCATGGCAACGCTTGAGACCAAGTGTTCAACGAGATCCATCAACTGCTCGTAGTCGGCATAGGCGCAGTAGAGCTCGATCGAGGTGTATTCCGGATTGTGTCTCGGGCTTAAGCCTTCATTTCGGAAGTTTCGGCCAATCTCGAAGACCTTCTCAAAGCCACCAATAACGAGGCGCTTTAAATACAGCTCTGGGGCAATGCGGAGATAGAACTCTGAATCAAGCGCATTGTGATGGGTGGCAAAGGGCTTGGCAATTGCGCCACCAGGGATGGGGTGGAGCATTGGGGTTTCAACTTCCAAGTAGCCGTCACTCCACAGTTGCTCGCGAATCGCTTGGATGATCTTCGAGCGAAGTTGCAAGGTGGTGCGCACTTCTGGGTTGGCCCACAGGTCGACTTCGCGCTGGCGATAGCGAAGGTCAGGATCTGCAATTCCACGCCACTTGTCACCAAAGCTTCGCCGTGCTTCGGCGAGCAGGACCCAGGTATCGACTTGGACCGAGAGTTCACCGCGACGGGTACGAACAACTTCTCCGGTGACGCCAACCCAGTCGCCGAGGTTCACCTTGGCGAGGCCATCAAAGTCTTGGGCTCGAGCAGCTTGAGCGAAGAGTTGAATTTCGCCGGTTTCATCGCGAAGGGTGGCAAACGACAACTTGCCCTGTGGGCGGTTGAGCATGACGCGACCAGCAACGGTGACGGTCACCCCAGAGTTCTCCCCATCAGCGAGGGAGCCAAAGCGAGTTGCGATCTCCTTGGTCGACGCGTCCTTGTCGAAGCGGTAAGGAATGGCCACGATTAGTGCTCGCCTTCGTTGTATTCGTAGATGCAGCGGAGCCCGTGGAGGGTGAGCCACGGCTCAACGTGGGAAATCGCTTCTGAAAATGGTGCGATGAGCGTCGACAGACCGCCAGTTGCAATCACGGTGGCCTCACCAATTTCTTGCTTCACCCGCTTGCACATGCCGTCGATCATGGCGGCAGAGCCGTAGAGGACGCCCGACTGAATTGACTCTGCGGTCGAGCGACCAATCACGGTGCGAGGCTCAACAAGCTCGACAGAGCGAAGCGCTGCCGCATGTGAGTAGAGCGCTTCCATGGAAATCGCGACACCAGGAGCAATGGCGCCACCTAAGTACTCGCCGTCGGCCGAGACCACTTCAATGGTCGTCGCCGTACCAAGGTCGACCACAATCGTTGGCCCGCCATAGAGGTCATAGGCAGCAACGGCATCAGTAATTCGGTCTGCGCCGACCTCTTTTGGATTGTCGTAGCGAACGGCCATGCCGGTCTTTACCCCTGGGCCAACCACGAGGCAAGGAATGTCGCGGAACCAACGGTCAGCCATGCGACGAAGTGACGTCGTGACGGACGGCACAGAAGAACAGATGGCAATCCCACTTGCTGTTGCGTCTAACTCCATGCCTTCTAGGTCAAGGAGTTGGGCCAACAGCACCGCATGCTCATCTGGCGTGCGGGTTGGCACGGTCGACAGCCGCCAGTGGTGGGTCAGGCCGCGTTCAGCTTCTTTGGACGACGCGAGGCCATAGCCAACTGCCGCGTCGGCATCGTGGACTACGTCGCCATCTTGGCGATAGAGACCAATAACCGTTTCGGTGTTGCCAACATCAATGCTTACGAGCATGGGACATTCTCCCTCACGAGCCGACCTCTTGGCGGATGAGATCAAGGCCAAAGTCCGCAACCACGCTTGAGTGCGTGAGCGCTCCAACAGAAATGCAGTCTGGACCAGCTGCAGCAAGCAGCGGTGCGGTTGCCAAGGTGACGCCACCAGACACTTCAATGCGCGTCGTTTCGCCACCGTTGCTGCGAATCGCAGCCACACAGTCCGACACCTGTGCAGGGGTCATGTTGTCGAGCAGTACTGCCTCTGCTCCAGCCGCCACGGCTTCGACTGCTTGGTTCAAGGTGTCACACTCAACTTCAACGTCGAGTTGAGGATTGAGTTGCTTGGACCGCTCCACGCCTTCGGTGATGGAGAGGGCGCCCAAGTGGTTGTCTTTGATGAGGACGGCATCAGAGAGCCCCATGCGGTGGTTGGTGCCGCCGCCGGCCAAGACCGCAGCCTTTTCGAGCACGCGCAGCTGTGGTGTGGTCTTTCTGGTGTCCAAGACCTGGCAGTTCGGATTCACCGCATGCACCGCGTCAACAAAGGCCCCCGTCAAGGTAGCAATACCTGAGAGGTGGCCCAAGAAATTGAGTGCCGTGCGCTCGGCAGTGAGCATGGACCGGAAGCACCCCGCAACTTCGGCAATCACGGTGCCGTTTGCGAATCTCCCTCCATCGCCCACGATCCAATTCACCACGAGGTCTGGGTCAACCAGGTTGAAGGCGGCAATTGCGCACGCACTACCGGCCACGACGCCATCATGTCGGGCCACAATGCGAAGTGATCCTTGAACCTCTTCGTCAATGAGCGCTGCGGTCACGTCGCCGCGCTCGTCCAAGTCTTCGGCGAGGGCGCGAGCCACTGCGTCGTGAACTACTTCCGCAGTCACCGTTGCACTCAACATGTCACGCCCCACGTTCAATCAGCAGCTGGCGACGGCGCCAGGTTGGATCTTGCTCCACGAATTCCTGACGGGCATGGTTGCCCCGGCTTTCGGTCCGAGCCACTGCGGCCACCAAGAGCCCTCGAGCAACGGTCAACAAGTTGCACAGTTCAACGGTGGCTGCACTCAAGGTGCCGTGTGCTTTGAGGGTCACCTCGATCTCACCAATGACGTCCATGGCTTGGTGGAGTGAGGCCTCCGAGCGCACGACTCCCGCACCGGCAGTCATGGCACGTTGCAAGGTGCTTCTCAGTGCTGCCACGTCAAGTCCGCCATCACCATGGAGATCGCTTGGTCGCGTCGACGGTGCGACGTCGACGGTGGTGGCGCGGAGCTCTGCATGGTCGGGATCAAGCAGTGCCACCATGACACCGGTTGGTTTGGCATCGGTTTCGCCGTGAAGAATCGCATCAGCCACGCGTGCACCAAAGACCATGCCCTCAAGTAACGAGTTCGATGCCAATCGGTTGGCACCATGCACGCCAGAACAGGCAACTTCGCCGGCGGCAAAGAGCCCAGACAAACTTGTCGCTCCATCTAAGTCGGTGATGACGCCCCCGGCTAAGTGATGTGCGGCGGGAGCGATTGGAATCCAGTCCTTGGCCGGGTCAAGGCCAATGGCATGAAGCGAGCTCGCAAGCGTCGGGAACCGTCGAGAGAATTCCTCGAGACCGGTTGCATCAAGCCACAGGTGCTCGCTGTGTTCTTCAGCCATCTTGGCTGCCATGGCTCGAGACACCACATCTCGGGGGGCCAATTCATCGACGAATTGCGAGCCTGTTGCATCACGAAGGATCGCTCCATGACCACGCAGTGCTTCGGACAACAGCGGTCGTGGCATTGCTGGGTGGTGAAGCGCGGTTGGGTGGAACTGCATGAATTCAATGTCGGCCACGGCCACATGCGCTCGCAGTGCCATGGCGAGCCCGTCTCCGGTGGCCTCTTTGGGGTTGGTGGTCACGGCAAAGACCTGCCCGGCACCACCGGTTGCCAGCACGGTTGCGGTTGATCGCAACTCTTTTACTTCGCCATCAACAAGAACGGAGACGCCAACGCAGGTGTTGTCGTGAACGAGAAGGTCAAGGGCAAAGGTGTGCTCATAGATGGCGGATGCTGACGTCTTGGTCGCTTCTACTAAGGCACGCTCGACTTCATGGCCGGTCGCTGCTCCACCGGCGTGGACCACTCGCGCTCTTGAGTGACCACCTTCACGAGCAAGGCTCAGTCGGCCAGAACTTTCCCGGTCGAATTCAGCGCCTAAGGCAATGAGTTCTTGCACGCACAGCGGGCCTTCATCGACCAACACTCGCACGGCATCGACGTCGCAGAGGCCGGCGCCAGCAGCCAAGGTGTCGGCCAAGTGAAGGTCGGTTGAGTCTTCATCACCGCCAAGTACTGCGGCCACGCCACCTTGGGCCCAAGCGGTAGCCGATTCTGCCAAGGCACCTTTGGTCACGACACAAACAGAAAGCCCACCTCGGCTACCGGCGAGACGCACCGCAACAGAAAGGCCTGCCACTCCACTGCCGAGCACGATGACATCGAAGTGCTCTGGCGCCTTGGTCATGGAGAGGTGCTCGTTTCGTCTGGCAGTTGGAAGGAGAGATCTGCGTTGTCAAGGAGTCGGACGCCTCCGACGATTGCGGTGATAAGACACCTCGCCGTCGAGAGATCAACCGGACCGCTCACCTCAACAAAGGTCGAAGCGTCGACCACCACAGCGTAGTCAAGGGTTACTAAATCTCCGCCGGCGAGCACTGTTCGTGCCATGTGCGCGCTCAGCGCTTCGCCCGTCACGGCGCGGTTGTGGCGAAACATCCGTCCGGCTTCGCTCAAGGCCTTTGACAATCCGCGTGCGGCAATCCGAGCCGCAGGGGAAAGCCGAACGTTTCGGCTCGACATCGCGAGACCGTCTTTTTCGCGAAGCGTCGTGCAGCCAATGATCTCGACCGGGTTCCACAGGTCTGCGGTGATTTGGCGAATCACGGCCAACTGCTGGAAGTCCTTTTCGCCGTAGTAGACGCGGGTGGGAGTGACGGCATTATGGAGTTTGGTTACGACCGTTGCCACGCCGTCGAAGTGTCCTGGCCGTGACGCACCTTCGAAAATTTCAGCGAGTGGGCCAACGGTCACCATGGTTGCCGGGGGTGCTGGCCAGGTTGGGTAGAGCTCAGAGACTTGCGGCGCACACACAATCGTCGCCCCGGCCCGACCGGCCAACGCCACATCGCCGTCTAGGTCGCGCGGATAACGCGCTAGGTCATTGGCATCGCCAAATTGCAAGGGATTGACGAAATCTGACACCACAACGACGTCATTTTCCGATGCGGCTCGGGCAATGAGCGATCCGTGGCCGTCATGGAGTGCCCCCATGGTCGGCACAAAGCCAATGGAAAGGCCTTGGTGGCGAATGTTCTGACACGCTGCGGAGGTTTCCGCTAGTGAGTGATGCAGTACTGCTACCACAACACCTCAATGGCTTCATCAAACGGTGCTGGCTCCACCACGACCTTCGCCCCAAGGCCCGGTAGGCCGGTTGCGAGCTGCAAGGCGAGCGACACTCCGGCGTCATAGGCCGGGCGCTCTTCTTCGGGAATCGCCATCAAGTGACGCTCGAGCGTTGTCCAGTCACCACGAGCCGCTGGTCCAGTGAGTGCACGCTGTGGACCAAGGGTTGCGGCATCATCGATAGCGGCACGGGTGAGATCCATGAAACAGGCGAGATCCAAGCCAATGGAGTTGGCTAAGCGCTCCACTTGACCAAGCAGACCAACGACGTGATTTGCCGCCACACACGCGGCTGCGTGATACGTCGCTCGATCTGCATCATTCACCTCAACCACTCGGCCGCCAAAGGCCTCGGCGAGGCCTCGAGCAACAGGGTCGCCCGACACGGCAAAGGTTGCCAGCTCTTGCAGGCGCTGTGCGCCAATTTCCGCATTTGGCAGCGGCAAGAGCGGGTGGATGGAGCCGCGACGGGGGTGCTGTGCCAAGGTGGCCAAGGTTTGGGCACCAGATAAGTGCAAGACGACGCAGTTTGGGTTTGGCGTCATGGCTTGGCTAACGCTGGCGATGGCGGCATCGGGAGTGGCAATGATGACGACGTCGACGTCGCAAGTGGCGAAGGTCACGTCGTCACCACGGTCCAAGACCTCGACGACCTCCATGCCAATGTCGCAAAGGGCGGCAGCAAACGACCGTCCAGCGCGTCCGCCACCAATGATTCGTACTCGGTTCATCTGCGCTCCAGTCGGTGATCCAGCCCTTGCGGTGCCGGTCCCCGGAATCTCCAGTGCCTACAGCATACCGATTGCGACGACGTCGCCCTCTGCGGCCAACAACAACTCCTCAGGAACGAGTTCGGGAGCGAGATCGGCTAGCGGTGCGAGCACAAATTTCCGCTCGAACATCCTCGGGTGAGGAACGGTCAGTCGCTCTTCGTCAATGGCGGAGTCGCCATAGAGCAAGATGTCGACGTCCAAGGTTCGTGGACCAAATCGCACGAGACGCACCCGGTTTGCGTCGACTTCGGCCTTCTGGCAGCGGTCAAGGAGTGCAAGTGGCGAAAGTTCAGTGTCGATCTCGATGACCACGTTTAAAAAGTCGTCTTGGACGACTCCGCCAACCGGGGCGGTTTCATACAACCGAGAGATGCCAAGGACGGTGACGTCGTGGCTGAGCTGCGAGATTGCCTCGCGCAGATAGTGCTGGCGGTCACCGAGGTTGGACCCGAGCGATAAAAACGCTCGGACGGTGCTCACTTTCGCTTCACCGTCTTCGTGCACCCCACACCCGACGTGCGCTGCGTGATGGGTGGGTTGAGTTTGGTGACGGTGACCTTGGCCTTTTCAAGTCGAGCGTCAATGGCAAGGCAGGCTTCACCAATGGCGCCAGCCAAGGCTTCAACGAGGTAGAACTCACCGGTTTCGACCAACTGCGTTGCCGCATCGGCGAGCAGGGCGTAGTTGACGGTGTCGTGGAGGTCATCGGACTTGGCTGCGTGGTCAAGGTCCATTGTCACGACGAGGTCGACTTGGAACGGCTGGGCCGTCGTGCGTTCGTGCTCAAGACACCCGCAGATACCAAGGGCAATCAGACCCTTGACAAAGACTTCATCGCTCACGAGGTCGCCACCGGCAATTCGAGGCTGGCGGCAACCAAGGTGCGAGCCACCGGGCCAAGGGGTCGTCCTGTCAGCCGCTCGGTAACGGCAATGGACTGTGGTCCAGATTCGGTCTTTTTCGACCAGACCAAAAAGCCGGCCAACACACCCAAGGTCACCTCGGACAACTCATCATGGTGGAGCAAGACTTTTTCGCCCGCACTCAGCGCACGCTCAAGTTCTTGAAAGCAGACAAGCAACGCGTCGCCGGCTTCGCCGACAAGGGGAATCTCAAAATTCGATGACGCAATTTTGCGCTCGTCGTAGGCGGCCAAGTTGTGAGGAGTCCCGAGCAGGCTCACAATCCGAGTGAATTCTTGGCCTTCAAGCCAAATAATTTCTTCTTGACGTCGTACCCGTCGGTGGTTAGCGGTGAAACCACCTGGTCGCTCGCTGATCGCAAGCTTTCCAGGAAAAATCCAGGTGAAGTGTTTTGGCGCGATTCCCGCTGCCCATTTTCCTCGCATTACTGCTTCCCCTCTTCACTCACCAGTTGTGCGGCGAAGACCGTCTCTGGGCCATCGTGCACACGAAGAATCTTCGCACCGTTCACCATTGCCCACACTGCTGCGGCCACGCTTTGTTCGAGTCGTTCTCCCACAGGGTACTGCCGTTGCCCGAGTCCTTCAGAGAGAAATCCCTTTCTCGAGACCCCAATGAGGAGGCCAAACCCCTCATTTGCCAGTCGATCAGCCATTTGTCTCGTTGCTTTTAGCAAGACACGATTTTGCGAAAAGGTCTTGGCGAAGCCAATTCCTGGGTCGCCAACCACCTGTGGTGACCCCGCCGCCTTGGCTCGGCGACACGCCTCGACCATGACGTCTGTCACTTCATCGACGACGTCGTCGTAGTTCGTCATTGACTGCATGGTCTTTGGGGTGCCCCGCCGGTGCATCCCAATGTATGACGCCCCAAGTTCACCAGCCAAAGCGCCAAGTTCGCCCGAGACATCGTTCAGCCAGGTGGCTCCGGCGCCGATGGCTTGGCGGGCAACTTCTTCATTGGTGGTGTCGATCGACACGGTGCCGAGTTTGGACAAGGCCAACACCACAGGTTGTACTCGAGCAATCTCGAGTTCTAGCGGCACCTCATCTGCTCCTGGCCGAGTTGACACCGCGCCAACATCGACAATGGAGCAGCCAGCGGCAAACAGTGCCGCGCCGTGGGCAATGGCGTCACTCGTGGCGTCACCATGGCCGTCACCAGAAAACGAATCAGCGGTGACGTTGACAATGCCCATGACCTCGGGAGGTCGCAGTTGGTGCCAGGCCGCAGTCATCTGTGGCCGCCGTTGACTCAGCGACCGTGGATAAACGCCAGTGCTTCAGCCCGAGCAGATGGGTCAGAACGGAATAGTCCACGAACTGCAGACGTCACCGTCACTGCTCCAGGCTTCTTCACGCCACGCATGGTCATGCAAAAGTGCTCGGCTTCAATGACGACAAGTGCGCCACGAGGGTTGAGGACGCGGTTTAAGTCGTCAGCAATTTGCGCGGTCATGCGCTCTTGGACTTGCAAGCGATGGGCATAGCCATCAACGACGCGAGCCAATTTCGACAACCCAGTAATCCGTCCGTCTTCGCCAGGGATGTAGGCGACGTGGGCCTTGCCCATGAACGGGACCAAGTGGTGCTCACACAGCGATGAGAACGGAATGTCGCGGACCATGACCATTTCGTCATGGCCTTCAGCGAAGGTGACCTGCAAGTGGTGCGACGGGTCTTCGTGCAGGCCGGCGAGCAACTCTTCATACATGGTCGCCACCCGACGTGGGGTGTCTAGGAGGCCTTCACGCTCTGGGTCTTCACCAATGGCGGCCAGGAGTTCTTTGACGGCTGCTTTTGCCCGCTCTAGGTCAAAACTCATTCGTGGCTTCCTTCGCCGATATAGGTGAAAATTCCGGTCAAGTTGCGGAATTGCTCGGCGACGTCCAAACCGTAGCCAACAACAAAGGTTGGAGGAATGGTGAAGCCAACGTATTTAAGGTCAAGCGACACTCGTTGTTCGCCTTCTTTGACGAGCAGTGCACAGACCTCAACACTCTTTGGCTTGCGAGCAAGCAAGTACTTTCGTAAATAGTTCAGGGTCAGGCCCGAGTCGACAATGTCTTCAACGACAATGACGTGTCGGTCGGTGAGGTCAGCTTCTAAGTCCTTCACAATGCGGACAATGCCGGAGGACTGTGTGGCCGATCCATACGACGACACCGCCATGAAGTCGACATCGACTCGAAGTTCAACCTTGCGGGCGAGATCGACCATGAAGGCCATTGCACCCTTCAACACGCCAACAAGCAGTGGCGGGTCGTCGGCGTAGTCAGCGGTGATTGCGGCACCGAGTTCAGCAACTCGACTCGCAATCTCAGATTCACAGATCACGACATCACCAAGTACGTCGTTTGCCCAAGCGGGAGGAAGTTGTTGTGCGGCCACGAAGCGATGCTAGTTCTCAGCCAATGCTGAGGCGACCTTTGGACCGAGCGACCCGTCGTCCCCCGCTCAGCTCACAGGCAATGACCTGGCCATTGACGACCTCAAGCACTCGGTCAATTTCGGCTAGCGAGGGGAAATAGCCGCCATGGACGAGTGCGTGGCGAAGTCGCCGCGCCACGAGCACTGGTGGGGCACTTCGCAACTCAGCAACGTCAAAGGGATCGACAATCATGGTCTTCGCCAATGCGTCGAGATAGGCATCTTCTTTCCCGAGGACTTCGGCAGACCGGTTGAGGAGGGCAATGACGTCTCGGCCAGCGAGTTCGCTGGCCAACGGGAGAAGTTGCCGCCGAACCGCATTTCGCAAAAACGCCTCATCGGTGTTGGTCGGATCGGTGAAAAAGGTCTCGCCGAAGTGGACACACAGTGCCTCGGTCTCGGCTCGGGTGAGGCCAACAATAGGGTGGCGAGGTCCGGCTGCGACCGTCGAGAGTCCTCGAGATCCTGCGCCTCGCAACAAGTTGATGAGCACGCTTGCGGCCCGGTCATTTGCGGTGTGGCCGGTGGCGACGTTGTCCGGCAGCACCGAGAACCGCTTTGTTCTTGCTCGTGCTTCGAGATTCGGCCCATGGCCGACCTCTACTACGTGGGCTTCGAAAAAAAAGCCGAGGCGATCTGCAAGTTCGCGCACACGGAGTGCTTCTTCGGCACCACCTTCACGAAGGCGGTGGTCGACATGGTGCAAAGTTGCCGAGCGCTTGGCCGCATGTGCAAGGAGCGCAAGTGCGGTCGAATCGGCTCCACCAGACACTGCGAGTTCGAGGTGGCCTTCACCAAAGGTTGTTCGGTCGAGGAGCTCCTCGACCGAGACCATCACTTGGTGTCGTTGGCGATCGCCGCCAAGATGCGCTGACGAAGGTCGTCGGGCACTTCTTCACGACAGCGGTCTTGAATGACGATGCGCAGCTCACCTTCAAAGTGCCGTGCACCATCACAGGGCGCACACCGGTTCAAGTGGTCGTCAATTGCTTCACGCTTTTCGTCGGTCAACTCGCCGTCTAAAAACGCGGACAATTGGAGGAGTGCGTCGCCGCAGTCGATCTGTTCAGCCATTGCGATTTATCCTCTCGGTTCTGGCCTTACGCCGGGGTTGCGATGAGGCCCTCTTGGAGGGCGTACTCATACAACGTCTTTTGGAGCATTTTTCTTCCCCGGTGAATCCGCGACATCACCGTTCCTAATGGAACGTCCAAGATTTCAGCGATTTCTCCGTAGGAAAAGTCCTCCACATCTTTGAGCAGCACGGCTTCTCGGAAGGAGTCGGGCAGTGACTCAACTGCACTTCGCACCATGGCATGGGTCATTTGATCAAGCGCCACGTCTTCGGGTGTGGTGTGGGTCATGAAGTAGTGGTCTTCAATATCGTCATCGTCGCTCGCTGGCTCGAATTTGACTGGTCGCCGACTCTTCGTGCGCAGGGCGTTTTTGTAGTTGTTGTTGAGAATGCGAAACAGCCAAGCTCGAAGGTTGGTGCCTTCTTCGAAGGAGCCATACGCCCGGTAGGCATTCAGATAGGTCTCTTGGACCAAGTCTTCGGGTTCAACTACTTTGCCGAAGTGGAGGCGGGCATAGGCCAAGAGTTGACCCATGTAGGGCGTCGCAGCTTCTGCAAACGTCGCTTGGTCAGCCATGGCTCAAGCCTAGGTTGCCGGTGCCACCCTTCGTGGGACAACAACGTGTTCTAGGACCCCTTGTGCCCATCTTGTAGGTTGACATCGACGACAGCGACGTGTCGTGTTCATGGGGGTGTTCTGATGGCGAAGCCGTACATCAATTTTCTTGACGGAGCGTTCTACGCGGACCGTCCACTTGACGCCTATGCGTGGCTTCGCGAGAACGCTCCTGTCTACTTCGACGAGAACTCGAAGCTTTGGGGTGCCACCCGCTACGACCACATCCGAGAGATTTCGCGCCACCCTGAGCAGTTCTCTTCCGCCCAGGGAAGTCGCCCCGAAACCGGGGCAATGCCAATGATGATTGACATGGATGCCCCAGAGCACGTGACCCAGCGTCGTCGCGTGTCGGCTGGCTTTACGCCGGTGCGGGTTCGGGCGATGGGTGAGCGCATCCAGCAAGTGTGCGACGCCATCATCGACGAGGTCTGTGAGCAAGGTGAAGCAGAGTTCGTTCACGACGTCGCGGCCCAATTGCCCCTCATCGCCATTGCCGACCTTCTTGGTGTGAAGCCACAGGATCGAGCCGATTTGCTCCGGTGGAGTGACGACATGCTGATCGCCCAAGGTTCAAGTGATGAAACCTTGATCGTCAACATGATCACGGCATTTTCTGAGTATCAGGTCTATATCCGAGCCGTCATTGCTGAGCGACGAGCAAGTGGCCAAGACGACGATCTCATTGGCATCTTGGCCAATACGAAGGCGGATGGTGAATTCCTCGATGAGGACATGTTGATTCACGAGACGCTGCTGCTGCTCATTGGAGGCGACGAAACAACTCGTCACGTCATCTCCGGTGGCATTGATGAACTGCTGCGCCACCCAGACCAGATGACCTATCTACGCAACAACCCTGAGGCGATCCCGCTGGCAGTTGAAGAGATGCTCCGTTGGGTAACCCCAATTAAGAACATGAACCGCACGGTGGTGTCTGACCTTGACTTTCACGGCACGCAGTTGAAGGCCGGCGACAAGGTGCTGTTGCTCTACCCATCGGCGAATCGCGATGGAGCGAAATTCGATCGTCCCGATGAGTTCGACGTAACGAGGTCGCCAAATGAGCACATGGCGTTTGGCTTCGGTGCGCATCACTGCCTTGGCAATCAGCTGGCTCGACTTGAACTAAAAGCCATGGTCGACACCGTTCTTCGCCGACTGCCGGACTTGACCGTGACCGTTGACGGCCCCCTGGCCGAGCGCCCGGCGAGTTTTGTCTCTGGAATCATTGCAATGCCTGTTCGCTTTACCCCTTCAGAAAGAATTGGAGCTGGTCCAGTATGAGTAACCACCGCACTTACCAAGCAAAGTCCGTCCTCATCACCGGAGGTGGCTCTGGTATCGGACTCGGCACCGCCGAGCTCCTCATTGCCGATGGGGCACACGTGACCATCTGTGGCCGCACGCTCGACAAGCTCGAATCTGCAGCGGCACAAATTGAAAAAAGCGCCGCGAACGGCGGCACCATTTCATTCCTCGCTGCTGACGTGACCGTTGAGGCCGACGTCGAACGAGCCGTTGCCGCAGCGACGCGTGATGGCCGCTTAGACGGCGTCTTTGCCTGTGCAGGAGGTTCGCTTGCCATGGGACCAATGCTCGACCAAGACCTAGAAGGCTGGCGAGGCACGCTTGAGCTCAACGTGCTCGGCTCGTTCCTTTGCGTGAAGCATGGCGGACGCGTGATGGCAGTAAATGGCGGAGGCTCGATTGTCCTCATGTCCTCTGGTGCTGGTCACTTCCCCCACCGTTTCTTGTCGGCCTACGGCATCTCGAAGGCCGCCATTGATCAACTGGTGTCCTATGCCGCCGAAGAGCTCGGCGACCGGGGCATCCGGGTCAACTCTGTCCAGCCCGGCATCATTGATGACGAACTCATGAGTTTCATTACCGCTGGTGGCGCACTCCTCAACGACTACTTGGAGCAAATGCCGCTCAGCCGAGTTGGCAAGGTCGATGACGTTGCTCGAGCCGTTCGATTCTTGTTGTCGGACGAATCCGAATGGATCACCGGTGAGCACTTGGGTGTTGACGGTGGCCACCAGACCCGCCGTGGTGCGAACTACGGACTGCTGTTTGGCTGATGCTTAGGTCAGCTTGAGCGTGAAGGTTGCGGTGCTCGGAAACACATCAGCCGTGCCAGCAAATCCCGCAGAGAGTTGATAGGTGCCTCGACCAAGTGTCGGTGGAGCCGTGCACTGAGCTGCGCCACTCACCAGTGTGGCCTGGCAAAGCACCC
>CANFJV010000047.1 GCA_947447225.1 Acidimicrobiaceae bacterium | reverse complement strand
GAGGTATGGCAACCCCGTTGAGCTCGCACGTGAGCTCGATCGCGCTGGCGCAACCCGCATCCACCTCGTTGATCTCGATGCGGCCAAGTCGGGTGCACCAACCAATCACGGCGTCATTGCAGAGATTGCCACAAGCGTGGCAATGCCGGTGCAGTGTGGCGGCGGCGTGCGAACACTCGACGACGTGCAGCGCTTGATCTCCCAAGGGGTAGACCGCGTCATTGTGGGAACCGTTGCCTTAGAAGATCCCGATCTTGCCCATGCGATGGCAAGCGCCTTTCCCCATCAAGTCTTGCTCGGCCTCGATTACCGCATTGATGACGATCGGCTCGTTCCGGCCGGACGAGGCTGGTTGACAAGGTCGGCCACCACGGTTGAGACCTTGCTCGAGCAGTACGCCTCGTCGCCATTCGCCGGAGTGCTCGCGACCGCGATTGCTCGTGATGGCACCTTAGAAGGACCAGATCTTGTGTCCATGGAACGCTTGCTTGCCTGCTCGCCAATGCCAGTAGTGGCGTCAGGTGGCGTTGGCAGTCTCGCTGATCTCGTTGCGCTTGCCGCACTCGCAACAACGTCGACACTGTTGAGTGGTGTCGTCGTAGGAAAGGCAATTTTGGAAGGTCGATTCACCATTGCCGAAGGAGTTGCCGCATGCGCGCCCCGCGGGTAATTCCTTGCCTTGATGTCCATGATGGCCGAGTGGTGAAGGGGGTCAACTTTGTTGACCTGATTGATGCTGGCGACCCTGTTGAGCTCGCCCGACGCTACGACCATGAAGGTGCAGACGAACTGGTGTTCTTGGACATCACTGCGACTTCAGACGACCGTGCAACCATGATCAAAGTCGTAGAGATGACGGCAGAGACCGTCTTCATTCCACTGACTGTTGGTGGAGGTGTTCGCTCGGTCGAAGACGCCCGCCAACTCCTTCGAGCTGGAGCCGACAAAGTCTCGGTCAATTCAGCAGCGGTGCGTGACCAATTCCTCGTGCAGCGTTTAGCCGAGGAATTTGGTCGTCAATGTGTCGTCGTTGCCATTGATGCCAAAGGGCGTGAGGGTGGCTATGAAGTGGTCACCCACGGAGGCCGCCAACGCACCGGAATTGACCTTGTGGCGTGGCTCGAAACCGTTGAGCAGTTGGGCGCAGGGGAGATTCTGCTGACCTCGATGGATCGAGATGGCACCCGTTCGGGTTATGACCTTCAACTCTTGCAACGTGCGACCTCAACGGTGTCGGTACCGGTGATTGCTTCTGGTGGCGTGGGAACCCTTGATGACCTCGTGCAAGGAGTCCGCCAAGGCGGCGCGGACGCCGTGTTGGCCGCATCGATCTTTCACAGTGGCGAGTTCCGCATCGACGAAGCAAAAGCCGCCATGGTGGCTGCTGGACTCACCGTGCGGCCAAGCCCTTACCCACGATCGAAGTGACGAGCACGGCTGCCACGGCACTGCGCTACCGTCATGGCGTGGTTGACCAACTCCCCATCACTGTGCTGTTTGACCGAGTGCTTGTCCAAGTTTCCCAAGGTGAAGGCGAACGTCGTTCTCGTGCAGGAATTTTGATTCCTGCCACCGCACAGTTGGCCAAGCGACTGACCTGGGCGGAAGCTGTAGCGATTGGACCCCATGTGCGCACCATCAAAGTTGGCGACACGGTGCTGTTTAATCCTGAAGATCGCTTCGAGCTGGAACTCCAAGGTGAAGAGTATGTCTTGTTGAAAGAGCGCGATATCCATGCAGTGGCCTCAACTCGGATGGATTCTGGAACAGGGTTGTACCTATGAGCGACTTTCGATCCCTTGATGCCAGCGAGGTTCGCTACGACGACCGTGGCCTCGTACCGGCCATCGTCCAAGACGCACTTGATGGTCGAGTACTCATGATGGCCTGGATGAATGCGGAATCGTTGGCCTTGTCACTTGAGACGGGAAGCACGGTGTTTTGGTCTCGCTCTCGCCAAGAGATCTGGGCCAAGGGGGCAACGTCTGGCAACGTGCAGGTCATAGAAGCGGTGTCCATGGATTGCGATGGCGACACGCTGTTGTTTCAAGTGCAACAAGTTGGTGCAGGGGCATGTCACACCGGCGCAAGAAGTTGCTTCGATCTCCCGCCGGTAGTTGAACCATGAGGGCCATTCACCGCACGGCGCATCTCGTTACCGTCTCAGCCGAATTTGTCGCTGACGCACTGACACCCGTTGCCGCATTCACGTCAATTGTTGGCGATCGCCAAGGATTTCTCTTCGAGTCAGTTGAAGGTGGTGAACGGTGGGGTCGGTATTCCTTTGTTGGTCGTAATCCCTTGGCCTCGCTCACCAAAGACGATGGCTTGATCACGGTGGTTGGTGATCTTCCAGCGGAGATTCGCCTCGACGCTGGAATCTTGATCGCCATTGAAGATCTCATTACGGCGTTTCACGGGCAAGCAATTGCTGATCTTCCTCCGCTCGCTCGAGGACTCGTGGGCTATCTCGGCTACGACGTCGTGCGAGAAGTTGAGCATCTGCCCAACCCGGCCAGCAATGACCTGGGGCATCCTGACGCAGTGTTCATGTTGCTTGGTGAAGTGGCAGTGTTCGATCACTGGAAGCAAAAGATTGTGCTCGTGGTCAATGTGCTGGTTGACCCAGATGCGCCAAGTGAGGTTGTTGCTGAAGCTGAAGCCGAAGCACTCCGTCGCTTAGCGGTGCTTGAAGCGGATTGTTTTGCCCCCATTGCTCGCGCTGGGGAGATGGTTGGTCCTCGACCCAACCCTGAAGACTTGGCCATCGAGCGCACAATGTCCTCGGAGGAGTTTTGTCGAGCAGTTGAAGTGGCCAAGGAGTACATCACCGCCGGCGACATCTTTCAAGTGGTGTTGTCGCAACGCGTTGATGTGGTGCTTGATGCGGAACCCTTTGATGTCTACCGAGCGCTTCGACTCTTGAATCCGAGTCCGTATTTGTATTTCCTGCGCCTCGATGCCTTAACCGTTGCCGGTTCTTCGCCCGAGCCCTTGGTTCGCCTCCGCGATGGTGTCGTCATCTCTCGTCCGATTGCCGGTTCTCGTCCCCGCGGGGCAACAGAGGAAGAAGATCTTCGACTGTCAGCCGAACTCGTGGAAGATCCAAAAGAAGTGGCAGAACACGTGATGTTGATTGACTTGGCCAGAAATGACCTCGGACGCGTGGTTGCCTTCCACACCGAAAAAGTCGATGAAGTGATGGTGGTTGAGCGCTACAGCCACATCATGCACTTAACCAGTCAAGTTTCGGGGCACTTGAGTCCCGACAAGGGGCCTATTGATGTCCTGCGAGCAACGCTGCCAGCCGGCACGTTGTCTGGTGCCCCGAAGGTTCGAGCGATGGAAATCATTGATGAGCTTGAGCCCACCCGTCGTGGTGTCTATGGCGGAGTCGTTGGTTATTTCGATTTCGATGGAAACCTCGACACGGCGATTGCCATTCGAACGCTTGTCGTCACGCCAGATGGGCGAGCCTCGATCCAAGCGGGCGCTGGCATTGTGGCTGATTCGGATCCACAAACTGAAGACGCCGAGTGCCTGCACAAAATGGCAGCGGTTCGCGCCGCGATTTTGGTCGCCCGCGAACTCGGAGCGCAACGCACGTGACCATGATCGCCGTGAGCAATGAGCGTTCGATCCTTCGAATCAGTGGATCAGATGCGCTGAGTTTTCTCGACGGCCAGGTCAGCCAAAGTGTGGCGCAACTCATCGACGGCGAAGGATCTGCGTCACTGCTGCTCCAACCAGACGGAAAAATGGTGGATCTTGTTGGCCTTCACCGCCAAGGCGATGAGGTGCTTGTTGATGTGGCAACCGGGGCACTTGATCTCGTAGAGCAACGCCTCCGGCGATTTTTGTTTCGGGTCAAGGTAACCATCGAGCGCACCGACCTCGTGGTGTGCTGGTGGCCGGAGGGTGGACCGGTCGGCAACACCTTGAGCAAAAGGCGCTACGGCGCCCGTGGCGTTTTGTCGGTCCATGACGAGGTGCCTCACGGGGTGCAGTGGCTACATGAGCTCGAGTCCGCCACCTTTCGCATTGATCAAGAGATTCCCGCTTTTGGTTCGGAGATCACCGAAGGTACGATCCCAGCCTCACTGGGTGCTGGCCTCGTGGCGGCGTCGGTCAGTTTCACCAAGGGTTGCTATACCGGCCAAGAACTCGTTGCTCGTCTTGATGCACGTGGCTCCCAAGTCCCGTTCCACCTTGTTGCGTTGCGTTCGGTTGAGCCATTTGTGGTTGGTGAGGAGCTGCGGGCCGAGGTCGACGGCCCCGCAGGTGTCGTGACGTCAGTTGCGCCGAGTATCGATGGTGCAGCGACGATTGGACTTGGCTTCGTTCATCGATCCCAAGTCGAGTGTGGCGCCTTCGTTTCGTCAAGTGGTCGGTCGATCACGGCGCGAAGGCTTGACGGGGCGTTGATCTTTGGCCCCTAGCGGGCGAATTGTCGGCCCCGAGGGATCGCATCCCACCACTACGCTTAGAGGGGTGAAGACCTATCTCTCGAGCATTCTCGAACGGCATCGAAATGACGCTGCCCAACAGACGCGCGATCTCGATCAGGTCATCGCTCAGGCAAACGCCATGGAAGCTCCTCGGGGATTTGCACAGGCACTTCGCACCCATGATGGCCTCGCACTGATTGCCGAAGTAAAGCGCCGGTCTCCCTCGCTTGGGCCACTCGTTGAGCATCTTGATCCCGCACAACTTTCGCTCGCCTATGCGAGCGGTGGAGCAACGTGCTGCTCAGTATTAACCGATGAGGTCTCCTTTGGCGGTTCGGCCGAAGATCTCCAACTCGTGGCGCGAACGGTGCCACTTCCGATTTTGCGAAAGGACTTCACTGTTTCGCTGTTTGACGTTGCTGATGCCCGCCTCATGGGTGCTGATGCAGTGTTATTGATTGTCGCAGCGTTAAGCGATGACGAATTGCGAGACTTTTCGCACCTTGCAACAACACTTTCACTCGATGTGTTAGTCGAAGTGCATGACGAAGAAGAACTCGAGCGCGCGCTCGTCATTCAACCAACGATGGTTGGCGTCAACCAACGCGATCTCGTGACATTCTCGGTTGACACGACGCGAGCTCAGCGAGTTGCTCGGCATATTCCAGCGTCGGTGGTTGCCGTGGCGGAATCAGGAATCAAAACTCCCGATGATGCAAAGGCGCTGGCAGATGCAGGCTTTCAGGCAATTTTGGTCGGCGAGACATTGGTAAAGGCACCGTCTCCTCAAGATGCCGCACGTGCACTCGTCGGCTTCCCGTGTCGCAAGGTTGGTAAGGCGTGAGCGAGCCATTCATCAAGATCTGTGGAATCACCAATGAGCCAGACGCGTTGTTGTCAGTTGGCCTTGGCGCAACCGCACTCGGTTTCATTTTTGCCGAGTCGCGCCGTCGAATTACGCCGCATGACGCCGACGACATCATTCGCCGGCTTCCTGATGGGGTGTTCACTATTGGAGTCTTTCGCGACCAGCCGCTTGAAGACGTGGTTGAAATTGCCATTGACCTCAAGCTGTCCGCCGTGCAGCTCCATGGCGCAGAGTCGAGAGACGACTGTCGCTTTATTGCTGACCAAGTTGGCCACGTCATCAAGGCGTTTGTTGCTGGCGACCCTGAAGCTGCAGCCTTTCGCTCGTATGGAGCCAAGCACTTTCTTCTCGATGGTCCGGACCCAGGTTCAGGTGAGCTCTTTGACTGGCGGTTGGCTGACGCCATGCGCGATGCAGGAGCGATGATTTTGTCGGGCGGACTTCGTCCGAGCAACGTCGAACGTGCCATCAAAACCTTTAAACCCTTTGGTGTGGATGTGTGTTCGGGTGTTGAAGCAGAAGCTGGTCGAAAAGATGCCCTGCTGCTTCGCGAGTTCATCAACACGGCACGAACGACGTATTCCTCCATCACGGTGGAACGCATCAATACTGACGACGAACCATATGACTGGGGAAACGAATGACGGCACCAACGCAATCCATGGGCAATCCCTCAAGCGAAGGTTGGTTTGGCGACTTTGGTGGTCGCTTCGTCCCAGAACCACTCATGCCCGCATGCTTAGAACTCGAAGCAGCATTTACCGATGCGTGGGCCGATCCTGCATTTCATGCAGAATTCGAATCGGTGCTCTCGTCGTTTGGTGGTCGCCCTACGCCGGTGAGTGAGTGCCTTCGCTTGAGCGAAGAACTCGGCATTCGACTGCTGCTCAAGCGTGAAGACCTTGCCCACACGGGAAGCCACAAGATCAACAATGTGATTGGCCAAGCACTTCTCACCAAGCGCATGGGCAAGACCAAGATGATTGCCGAGACTGGCGCTGGTCAACATGGTGTGGCCTCTGCCACCGCAGCGGCGCTTCTTGGCCTCGAGTGCACGGTCTACATGGGTGAAGTCGATACCAAGCGCCAAGCACTCAATGTGTTTCGGATGGAGCTCCTCGGCGCCAAAGTGCATCCCGTGACCTCTGGTTCACGGACATTGAAAGATGCGGTGAACGAAGCCATGCGGACCTGGGTGGCTGAAGTCGATGACACGCACTACTGCCTAGGCTCGGTGATGGGGCCGCACCCATTCCCATGGATGGTGCGCGAGTTCCAGTCGATCCTCGGTCGTGAAGCTCGTGGCCAGTGCGAAAAAATCCTGGGTGATGTCCCTGACTACGTGGTTGCTTGTGTTGGTGGTGGATCAAATGCCGCCGGCATCTTTAGTGGATTTGCAAACAGCCGCGCACAGCTGATTGGTGTTGAAGCCCTGGGAGGGGCGGCCATTGCGAGCGGCATTCCCGGTGTGCTGCACGGCATGATGTCGCAGCTCCTCCAAGATGAAGCCGGGCAAATCAACGAAGCCCATTCCATTTCTGCCGGACTTGATTACCCCGGTATTGGGCCAGAACACGCACACTTGGCCGCAACTGGCCGAGCGACCTACGCCACCGCAGGCGACGACGAGGTGCTTGATGCGCTGCAGCGCCTGAGCCGCACTGAAGGGATCATCCCAGCCCTTGAGCCCGCACATGCGTTGGCCTGGATCATCAACGAAGCCGGACGTGCCATTCCAACTGGATCTACCGTGTTGCTCAATATGTCGGGACGTGGCGACAAAGACGTGGCCCAGGTCCGAGAGATTTTGCAAGCGAAAGGCCTCTATCAATGAGTCGTCCACACTTGGAGACCCACCTTCGGGCCAAAGTCGCAAGTGGCGGCAAGTTGCTCGTTCCCTACCTCATGGCTGGTCAAAGCGATGACTGGCTTGACACCGTGCAAGCACTTGCCGAAGCGGGAGCCGACGCCATTGAAATTGGGTTGCCATTTTCTGACCCCATCATGGACGGACCGGTCATTCAACAAGCTGCAGTCGTCGCACTTGAGCGCGGCACCACGCCAGAATCCGCGCTGAGGGAACTCGCGACGTTGGACCTCGACATCCCGTTAGTGGTGATGACGTATTACAACCTGATTTTCCGGGCAGGCCATGATCGCTTTGCTGGTCGCTTGGCCGAAGTTGGGGTCTCTGGATGCATCTTGCCGGACTTGTCGTTAGAAGAGATGGACGACTGGGGAAGAGCAGCTTCGGCCGCAGGGGTTGACACCGTGTTGCTGGTTGCACCATCGACCTCGGTTGAGCGGGCCCAGATGATCTGCGACCGCAGTCGTGGCTTTCTCTATGCGGTTGGTCGTATGGGCGTTACTGGTGAGCGCGCCGAGATCTCTCATCAAGTAGCAGAGGTGGTGGAGAAGGTGAAGCCGCTCACGACGCTGCCGGTGTGCGTCGGCGTGGGCGTGTCGAACCCCGCGCAAGCCGCCCAAGTGACCGGACTTGCCGATGGAGCAGTCGTTGGTTCAGCGCTCGTGCGCCGCCTGCTTGAAGGAGCTGGCCCCGAAGGCGCGGCAAGTTTCATTGCGTCACTTCGACACGCCATTGATCAACGTGGCTGAGCACGCGACACATCTCGCGACACCGGGGGAGATTCCTGCCCTCGCCGCGATGCTTGGTCGAGCTTTTCTCGATGACCCGGTCCAGTTGTATCTCTTTCAACATGAGGCAACTCGGCTGAAGAAGGTAGAGCGCCTCTTTGGCACGTTTCTTCGTGGCCATTATGTGAAGCACGGTGCGACCTATTCGACCTCTGGCAATGAAGGTGTTGCTCTTTGGGCACCACCAGGTCATGCCACGTTTACGCCGCTTGAGATCCTCTCGCAAGCGGTTCCAATGCTTCGTAGTTTCGGCTTTGGTGTCCAAAGCGCCTTGAAGGTCCTCGATGCCATTGAAAAAGAGCACCCGACAGAACCGCACTGGTATCTCGGCGTCTTGGGAACTGACCCCATTCATCAAGGAAGAGGAATTGGAGCAAGTGTGCTCAATCCTGTCCTTGAGCGTTGCGACCACGATGGCATCCCTGCCTATCTTGAATCATCAAAGGATCGAAACGTTCCCTACTACGAGCGTTTTGGCTTCAAAGTGACGAAAGAAATTGCGCTTCCTCGCGGCGGGCCGCTCGTGTGGGCAATGTGGCGTGATCCGCAGTAGGTGAGGGTTATGCCACGAGTTCTGTTTATCCAGCACGACCACGTCTCTCCAGCTGGACCGATTGCGGAGCGCTTCGTCGATCGAGGCTTTCATGAGCACTACCTGACGGTTGTTCCCGAAGACCGCTTCAGTCATCCTGGCGTTGAGATTGAGTGGCCGAGTTTTTCTGACTATGACGTCATTGTCCCGCTTGGTTCGCCGTGGTCGGTGTATGACGAAATAATCGCTTCTTGGTTCGACGGTGAAGTTGAAGAACTTCGTCGAGCTGACGAAGCCCAGGTTCCCGTCCTTGGCATCTGCTTTGGCGCTCAAGCGCTGGCCATCGCCCACGGAGGACAAGTGGCTCGGGCTCATCACCATGAAATGGGTTGGTGCGAGGTTGAAAGCCACAACGAAGATGTTGTGGCCTCGGGTCTTTGGTTTCAGTATCACTTTGACGCGATTGCGCCTCCACCTGAGGCGACGGTGCTCGCCACGTCGATGCGTGCACTGCAGGCATTTGGTCTTCGCCGCAACCTCGGCGTGCAATTTCACCCGGAAGCAACCGAGCAGCTGGTCGAGTTATGGCTCGATCCGATCGGCACTGAAGAGGTCGAACGTGCGGGGGAGTCTCCTCGAGTGCTTCGAGAAACGACAAAACTCTTTGCGGAAGAAAACCGGCTGCGAGCACATGGCCTTGTCGACCGGTTCTTGGACAAAGTGACTGGAGAGAAGTCACCGTGGTGACTTCTCTTAATACTGGTGCCCGGAGTGGGACTCGAACCCACACATCCTTCCGAATAAAGGTGTTTGAGACCTTCGCGTCTGCCTATTCCGCCATCCGGGCAGGACTGAAAGTGTACCCCGAGATTGGAGGGGCTCGGTGAGCGACGTGAAACTCTCCTTTGGCATCTTCCATGGAGAGATGCTGCAGCCGGTTCACAATGCTCAATTCACCTTGACGAAGCGGCCCGTCTTGTTCCTTCGTCTTGAAGTGAACGGCATTGTTGGCTTTGGTGAATGTGCTGCACTGCCACAGCCACTTGAGGGAGATGCTTCGCTTGACGCGGTGGGCGGAATGCTCCGCACGATTGCGAAGGAACGTATTGCACGCGCCCTTCGTTCAAGAAATGGTGCACTGTTTGCTCCAGGGATGGTGTCTTCGCTCTTTGGTACCGATGCCATCAGCCGAAGTATTTCAGCCATGGTGGAGATGGCGTTTTTTGACGTGTTGTTGAAACAAGAAGGTCGTTCGCTTGCCGAATGGCTTCACGTTGTGCCAACGAGCGTCGAGGTAGGTGGTTTTGTAGCCATTGCTTCCTCGACGACCGAGGAACAGCTCAATGAGCAACTCGAACCGATGCTTGCGGCGGGAGTCAATCGCTTTCGGCTCAAGATTCGCCCCGGCTTTGATGTAACACCAGTGCGCTGGTTGAGGTCCGCCGCTCCACGTGCAACCATTGGCGCCGACGCCAATGGCTCATATCGCATTGATGGGGATGATGTTGATGGCCCACCTGCACTTCTCCGGCTCCATGAAGCAGGTATTTCACACATCGAGCAGCCCTTTTCCGCACAAAATCTTGTTGATCACGCGACCTTTCGATCCTTCTGTCCACTACGAGTTTGCCTCGATGAAGGGGTGTCGAGTCTGGTAGCCGCCAAGCAGATCGTGAAATATGGCGCCGCCGACGCGTTTTGCGTGAAGCCTGGACGCGTCGGGGGAATCATCCCTGCAGTCGAGATTCTTCGCTTGGCTGAGCAAGAAGGGATCGATTGCTTCATCGGGGGTTTCTTTGAAACCGGCTTTGCCCGTGCGCAGCTCGTGGCCCTTGCCGCACATTCCGCTGCCACGTTGGTTTCTGATGTCTCGAGTCCGGCGACCTATGGCCTTGCTGCCGGGGAGCATTTCGACCGCGGGTTCACCGCCTCGGTTGCCGTTCCGCAAGGTGTTGGTGTGTCGGGTGGCAACGACCGATTCATTGGCGACTTGGCCATTGACTGGGAGCCGCTCGACCTATCGCTTTAGGCTGGAACAAAGGCGCACGGTAGGATGGGTGCATGCGTCAAGCAGTCGTCCTCCGCAAACTTGAAGAGACTCAGGACCGCCTTGAGCGGGCCAGGGTCGAACTTGCGGTGCTCGACGAACAATTTGAGGCACTCGATCAAGCAGCCGAAGAGCTGCGAATTCGGAATCTACTGAGCGAAACTCCCCAATCAAGTCATGACTACGGCGAGATGCGTCGTGCGGCCGACACACTTGAACGGGCGAGAAACGCAGTTAGAAAATCACTTGAGGAGCTTCACGCCGCACGGGCTGAACTCCTCCAACACGTGGAGAGTTCAACATGACAGCAACTGTGGTGCTGGCCGACGACGAAGCAATTATTCGCCTGGACCTGAAAGAAATCCTGCTTGAGGCTGGCTATCAGGTTCTCGGTGAAGCGGGAAATGGCGAAGACGCCCTCGCGCTCATTGAGACACATCAGCCCGATCTCGCGCTCTTGGACGTCAAGATGCCAAAGATGACGGGCTTGGAAATCGCCGCCAAGGTTGCTGGCGGTTCGACTGCGGTTGTCCTGCTGACAGCGTTTTCGCAGCGGGAAATGATTGATGAAGCACGCAACGCCGATGTCGCGGCGTATCTCGTAAAGCCATTTCGCCGAAACGAGTTGTTGCCAGCGTTGGCCAATGTGTTGCAGCGAGTGGCCGAGGACCGTGCCTTTGCGGTCGAAGTTGGAGAACTTGGCCTCGCGGCAGAGGACAAACTTGAAACTCGACGCGTGGTTGACCAAGCCAAAGCATTGTTAGAAGAGCTTGGAATGAGCGAGTCCGAGTCGTTCTCGTTTATTCAGCGTCAAGCCATGGGAACTCGTCAGCGGATGCGTGAGGTGGCTGACCAAGTCCTCGCCGGAACCCTTCGGCCTTGACCGTGGGGGTGCCAGCTGGACCGTTGGTGCTCATTGACGGAATGAGCTTGGCCTTTCGGGCCTATTTTGCCTTACCAACGGACCTCGCAACCTCACATGGTGTCGTAACCAATGCCGTGCATGGCTTCTGCTCGATGCTGCAGACGCTGGTGAAAGATCACAAGCCGGGCCGTCTTGCCGTCGCGTTTGATCTTTCAGGCGGAACCTTTCGAGACACCATGGTCGATGACTACAAAGGTGGCAGGGCAGAAACTCCACCCGACCTTCCGCCGCAATTCGACATGATTCGCTCTGTTTTAGAAGCGCTCAATATTCCTGTTGTTGGCGTGCCACAAATGGAAGCCGATGACGTGTTGGCAACCTTGGCGACCGAAGCTGCTGCACGAGGCGAACAGGTGATTGTGGTCACGGGTGACCGAGATTCCTATCAACTCGTGCAGGATCCGTTTATCAAGGTGCTCTACAACCGAAGGGGAGTGAGCGACTACGCCCTTTACGACGAGGCTGGCATTGTCGAGCGCACCGGGGTTCTTCCAGCGAAATATCCCATGCTTGCCGCACTTCGTGGGGATCCTTCCGACAACTTGCCCGGCGTCCCAGGGGTGGGTGAGAAGACGGCGGCAAAACTTCTCAATACCTATGGCGACCTCGATGGAATCTTCTCGCACTTGGGTGAACTCACGCCAAAGTTGCGGGAAAACCTGGCGGCAAATGAACAGCTTGCTCGGACGAATCTCGACGTAATGACCTTGGTTCGGACCGTGCCCATGCCGGTTGACGTTGATGAATTGACCATTGGCGGCTGGAAACTCGATGAACTCCGGCAGGTGTTCACCACGCTCGAGATGCAAAACCAACTTCGTCGTTGGGAAGGTCTTCTCAGTGCTGGCGTGCTTGGGCCTTCAGCTGATGGTGGGGTAGAGGTCGAAAGTGCTCTCCCAGAGGTTGCTCCTGTTGTTGTTGAACAACGCATCGAGATGATCGAACAACGCCCAGCACTTAAAGCCTGGCTTCGAGCACACGAGGACCACCTGCTTGTCGCCTGTACCTGGGCTGGAGCGCCTGGCCGATCAGCACTTCGAACACTGGCGCTCAGTGGGCGAAGTGGCGAAGAGATTGCCGTCATTGAAGGGGGACTCATCGACAGCTCATGGGAGCTGTTGACAGCCCATGTCCGTGCATTTGGCTTCAGTGGTCATGGTGTGAAGGAACTGCTTCGATATGTTGAGACTGCCGGGCATGAACTTGGTGGACTTGACCTCGATACGTCAATCGCGGCGTATCTCCTTGACGCATCTGGTGATGGGTATGACCTGGACCGCTTAGAGCCACTTGGGCCGATTGCCGCACAAGACCAAGGCATGTTTGCCCTTGACAATGACCGCGAGTTGTTAGCTCGCCAACTGCTGCAGATTGCTCGCCTGAAACCCCGTCTTGAGCAGTCCCTTGTCGACGCAGAGCTTCGGGAGCTCTACGACACGGTTGAGCGACCTTTGGTCTTCGTCCTTGCCCGGATGGAAGCTGTCGGTATTGCCGTTGATCGTCAAGTTCTTCAAGACCTAGAGGCAAGTCTTCGAGTCGAAGTGGCGAGCCTTGAAGCAAAGGTTCATGACCTTGCCGGGCACACGTTCAATGTCAACTCAACCCAGCAGTTGCGCACCGTGCTGTATGAAGAACTCGGCCTCACTCCGGGCAAGAAGACAAAATCGGGTTCGTACTCGACTGACGCACAAACACTTGAGTCGCTGCGTCTCGATCACCCGATTGTCGATACCTTGCTGCAATATCGAGAGGTAGAGAAGTTGCGTTCGACCTATGGCGAAGCGCTGCTGCACGAAATCGCCGCCGATGGTCGGATTCATGCAACCTTCCGCCAAACCGTCGCAAGAACTGGCCGGCTCTCCTCCGAGCAACCAAACCTCCACAACATTCCCGTGCGAACTGAAGGTGGACGACGATTCCGTGGTGCGTTCATTCCGCGTCACGGTTGGAAACTGCTCGTTGCCGACTACGACCAAATTGAACTCCGAGTGATTGCGCATTTGTCGAAAGACGCCGGCCTCATTGCAGCCTTCACCGCTGGTGAGGACATCCACCGCACCGTGGCTGCTGGTGTCTATGGCGTCGATCCAAGCGAGGTCACCCATGCGCAGCGTGAGCGGGCAAAAATGGTCTCGTATGGACTCGCCTACGGCATGGAAGCCTTTGGACTCTCTCGGCGGCTGGGTTCGAGCGTCGAAGAGGCAAAAGAGATCATGGATCGCTACTTTGCTGCGTTCCCGTCGGTCCAGACCTATATGGATAAGGCGGTCAAAGAAGCCCGAGTACTTGGGCATACCAGAACGGAAATGGGCCGTATTCGTCCTTTACCGGAACTCAACGACCCCAATTTCCGAATTCGCCAAGCGGCAGAGCGTCAAGCAATGAATGCCGGAATTCAGGGACTTGCGGCCGATCTGTTCAAAGTGGCACTGATTCGCCTAGACGAGGCCCTGACTGCCGCAGGACTTGATGCACGTTTGGTCCTTCAAGTACATGACGAAGTCTTGGTCGAGGCACCGCCCGAAGAAGTTGATGAGGTTGAGGCCATTGTCCGCAAAGCACTTGGCGAGATTGAGT
>CANFJV010000046.1 GCA_947447225.1 Acidimicrobiaceae bacterium | reverse complement strand
TGGCCGACCTTGTCAACCAGCCTCGTCCGGCCGGAACGAGCCGATCGTCATCAATGCGGTAATCGAGGCCGAGCAAGACTTGATGGGGAAAGGCGCTTGCCATCGCATGAGCAAGATCGGGATCTTCTAAGGCAACGGTTCCCACGATGACGCGGTCTACCCCTTGGGAGATCAAGCGCTGCACGTCGTCGAGTGTTCGCACGCCGCCGCCACACTGCACCGGCATTGCCACGCTTGCGGCAATCTCTGCAATGACGCCGTGATTGGTTGGTGCACCCGACTTGGCCGCATCGAGATCAACGAGGTGGATGCGGGTTGCGCCAGCGCGATCGAGCTCACGTGCGAGCTCAACGGGGTTGCCATACCTCGTCACTTGGTCGTAGTCGCCTTGGCGAAGGCGCACAACGCCGCCGCTAATGAGATCAAGCGCGGGGATCAATTCCATGGAAGGTCACCCTTGGCTTGAGCCACGAAGTTCTCCAAGATCTTCAAGCCAACAGGGCCGGACTTCTCCGGGTGGAACTGCGCACCTACGGTGGTTCTTCTTGTAGCAAGAGCGGCCACCTTGCCGCCATAGTCACAGGTCGCCACAGTCTCTTCGCCAATCGGAGGTGCAAATGAGTGGACAAAGTACACCCATGGATCTTCGTCGAGTCCATGAAGCAAGTTGCTTGAAATTTCGCCCTCTGCATGGAGTCGATTCCACTGCATCTGTGGCACTTTGACGGAAGTACTCAATCGACGAACGGTTCCAGGGAACACGCCTAGGCCAACTGCACCTGGAGATTCCTCGGATGCTTCGTAGAGCAACTGAAAACCAACACAAATACCGAGAAACGGTGTGTTCGCAGCCAAGCAGTCCGCCAGTACTTGAGAAAGGCCCTCACTTCGCAACGCATCAGCACAACGCCCAAAAGCCCCGACGCCTGGCAGGACTACTGCCGATGCCGACGCAATGACCTGGCGATCACTGGTCAACGTGGCCGAAACCCCAACAGCTTCAAACGCTTTTTGCGCTGAGCGAAGATTTCCAATGCCGTAATCAATGACCACAAGATCGCTCACTGAGTGGCCACTTTCACAGCAGTCCCTTGGTCGAGGGCAATTGCGACGTGGTTACCCGAAGAGCATCACCAAGTGCGCGTGCAAAGGCCTTGAAGGTTGCTTCGACGATGTGATGGGTGTTTCGTCCCTTTCGCATCGTGAGATGCGCCGTGAGCCCAGACGCCACGACAAAGGCGCGAAAGAACTCTTCAGTCAGTTGTGGATCAAATGCAGGAGTGCCAAGACCAGGCGTGTCGGGAGCAAAATGAATGTCGTAGTCCAGAAACGGCCGACCACTGACATCGAGCACGACTTCAATCAGGGCTTCATCAAGCGGGATGAGGCGATTGGCGTAGCGTGCAATGCCCACCTTGTCCCCCATGGCCGTGCGAAGAAGCTCACCGAGCACAATGCCGACGTCTTCGACACAGTGGTGCGCATCAACGTGAAGATCTCCCGTTGCCTGAACGGTCAAGTCGAGCCCGCCGTGACGAGCCAACTGATCGAGCATGTGATCAAAAAACGGCAAGCCAGTTGAAACGTCGCTCTTCCCCGTGCCATCGATGTCAAGCGAGGCAGCGATCGACGTCTCTTTTGTGGTTCTGGTGGTTGCAGCATTGCGTGCGGTCATTGCAAGACCTCTCTCAGAGCGTGGAGGAACTGTTGATTTTCTGCTGTCGTGCCAACGGTCACCCGCAAGCAATTTGATAATCCTGGCCAACCGGCACAATTTCGTACGAGCACACCACGGTCAACAAGTTGTTGCCAGACGTCATCGGCATCGGTGTCATCTGGAGCGAACAAAATGAAATTCGCTGCTGACGGCCACTGCGTTACGGGAAGTTCGGCCAGACCCGCCACCAACAATCCACGTTGTTCAATAATGTGCGCAATTCGCAGACTCATCGAAGGAGCAGTTGACAGTGCCGCGAGTCCTGCAGCTTGGGTCAAGCTCGACAGGTGATACGGCAGCAACCCTTGCGTGATCCCAGCAATCACCGACGGCGCGCTGATGGTGTACCCAAGACGAACCCCGGCAAGTGCCCACGTCTTGGAAAACGTCCGCACGACAATGATGCGCTCAAGCAGACGTCGGTCAAGGTCCAAGACCGACCGAGGTGCGAACTGTCCATACGCTTCGTCGACAATGACCATGGCCTTGGTTTCTGCGACCAGCCGCTCAATGGTTGCGAGCGGCTCCAAGGTTCCCGTTGGATTATTCGGCGAACACACAAAGGCAATGGCTGCATCATGCGCATTGACGGCGTCAACCATCGCAGCGGCATCAATGGTGAAGTCAGCGTTTCGACCGACGGTTTCAACCACGCATCCGAGAAGCTGTGCGATGTGGCTGTGCAGGGCATAGGTCGGCTCAGCCACCACCACCGTTGCCCCAGGTCCAGCAAAGGTCAACAGCGCCGCTTGGAGAATCTCATTTGAGCCATTGGCGCAAACCACCATGTTGGCCTCAACCCCATCAGCGTGGGCGACTCCTGCGGTGAGCAGGGCTGCTGAACGGTCGGGGTAGCGGTGAAACGAAATTGACGAAATGAGCGCGTCGAGTTCCTGATTGAACGCGGGCGGAGGTGCTGTTGGCGCCTCGTTGGTGTTCAGGCGCGTCTCAACATCTACCTGGGGCGAGTGATAACCACTTCGAAGTTGAAGATCGGGGCGAAGACGTGGGTGGGTCATCGGCGGATCGCAATCGACTGCGCGTGCGCGTCAAGTCCTTCTTTTTTGGCAATGCGCTCAACGTGATCGGCCAAACCGAGAAACCCTTGTTGAGAAATTGTGACGATGTGGTGGTGCTTTACGAAGTCATCGGCACGAAGTGCGGAGGCAAAACGAGCAGTGCGACTTGTTGGCAAGACATGATTGGGTCCTGCCACGTAATCGCCAATACTTGCGGCTCCATAGGGCCCAACAAAGATTGCCCCTGCATTGTTGACCTTTCGCGCAAGGTCACGGCCATCTCGACACAAAAGTTCCAAGTGCTCGGCCGCGACCACGTCGCAAACTTGCACCACTTGCGCAACGTCTCGAACGATCACCGCATATCCCGAGGCGGCAAAGGTTGCTTCAATCGCACTTCGTCGGGGAGCCGAGGCCAACAGTTCTTGAAGGGCTTCGTCGACTCGGTCGAGTACTTCTTCGCTGGTGGAGATGAGCCAGGCAATGCCATCAGGGCCGTGTTCGGCCTGCACCATGAGGTCAATGGCGGCAAATCGAGGGTCGACGCTGTCATCAATCACAACCGCTACTTCAGACGGTCCAGCGAATCCTGCTGCGACACCAACGACGCCAAGCACTTGCCGCTTTGCTTCAGCAACGAACGCGTTGCCAGGCCCAGCAATGACGTCAACTTTTCTGATGCGCTCGGTGCCAAAGGCCATAGCCCCAATCGCTTGGGCGCCACCGATGGCATAGACCTCACTGATGCCGGCAATGTGGGCCGCAGCGAGCGTCGCCTCGTCAATTGCACCCGTAGGACTAGGCGGGCAACAAAGCACCAGCGAGGTCACGCCAGCCGCTCGTGCTGCACCCGCGGCCATGAGGACCGACGAGGGATACCGAGCCAGTCCACCGGGTGCATAAATACCTGCTCGACCAACGGGAACCGTACGGTGCTCGACCGTGACACCACCGTCATCCCACGTTGGTGACGTCGACAATTCGCTCTGGTGGAAACGCACAATTCGATCCCATGCGAGTTCAAGGCTGTCACGCAACAAACCATCCAACCCCGCATAGGCCGCTTCGATTGCGGCTTTGTCGACCGTTGGATCACCGTCCACCTTGTCGAATTGCAGGCCAAATTTCTCGACCGCACGATCGCCATCTCGACGCACCTCTGCCAAGATTTCCCGCACAATGTCGGCAACATCAGCACCAGCGTCAACGGGTTTCGGCAGCACGTCGTCAAGCGGGCCGGTGAGGTCAGTGAGATTCAGTCGCCGTAACACCCCTTTTATCCTACTTGGCTTGGTCTCGTCTCCCGTTGGCGCACAGAACACTTGTCGGCCATCATTGAGCCATGGCAGATCGCGCTGAACTCTCTTCACTCACGGCAACACTTGAAGAGTTACTTCGTCGCGTCGGGCAGTTGACCGACAAGGCCACTGAAGCCGGTGATGACGAAGCGTCAAGTGAACTCGTGAGCTTGGAACGGGGACTGCAGTCTTCGCTTCGACGCATGCGCCGATTACTCAAGTAGTCGCCAGCACCCGCTTTTTCCCCGTTGGACAGAGGTCCAACAGCACGCAGGTCTCGCAGTGCATCACCCTGGCCGTGCAGGTCCTGCGACCATGCAAGATCAGTCGCAAACTGAGCGCTCCTCCAACTTGTTCACCAAACAACGCATTCAGGCGATGTTCTACTTTGACCGGATCATCCGAACGGACGAGATCAAGTCGCTTCGAGAGACGAAGCACGTGGGTGTCAACGGGCAGTCCAGGCAAGGAAAAGGCGACTGAGCGAACCACATTTGCCGTCTTTCGCCCGACCCCTGCCAGGGTCACGAGGTCTTCACGGCGAGTTGGCACTTCTCCGCCGTATACCGACAACAACCTGGCGGAGAGCTCAAGAAGGTGATTGGCCTTTGCTCGATAGAAACCCGTCGCAAAGATGAGTGACTCGAGATGTGCACGATCTGCACCGGCCATTGCAACGGCGTCTGGGTAGGCAGCAAACAGCGCTTTAGTTGTTGCGTTCACCCGGACATCGGTGCACTGTGCCGAGAGAACCGTCGCGCATAAGAGCTGAAACGGGGTGGCGAAATCAAGCTCACACAACTGTGCCGCTGTGCCGGGGAATTGGTCTTCGAGCAGTGGAGCGATTGCTTGGGCTCGTTGTTTTGCCGTCAATCTTGTCGTCACCTCCGCCACGCTAGTTGGGGCTGCTTTGAACCTGCCTTGGTAGGTTGATGGCGTGGCAAGCAACCAAGCATTTGAGATTGAGCTTCTGCACGAGACGAATGTGGCCCATCGTGAATCACTCGAATGCTTGCTGGCCAACTCGCCCGATTTGTTGAGCGAACACAAAATGCTCGAACTCTCGTCGCCGGCGCCAACACGCCACCTTGCGGTGCGAAGTGCAGATGAATTCGTCGCTGCCGCAATCGTTGCCCGTCATGGCCAGGTGTGGAACGTTGAGCTCGTCTCACTCGCCAGCCAAGAACACGCTCGCATGGTGGCCTTCGACGCCGCCATGGTGGAGCTCGACGGCGAACTGGTCCAGCTATGGGAGCCAAGTGGTGGACTCTCGGTCGAACTAGCCGAGGCGATCTCTCGCTATGACCTCGAAGAAACGAGAACCCTGCTGCACCTCACCCGTGACCTCAGCCTCAATCCCCCGCAACCAGGCGAGCTCGCGACTCGATCATTTTCGGCCGAGCGTGATGCCACCGAGTGGATTGCCGTCAACAACTTGGCCTTCGCACAGCACAAAGAACAAGGGTCGTGGACCATCTCCACCTTGCAGGAACGCATGGCCCAGCCATGGTTCGATGAACACTTGTTCCTACTTGCTGGCCACAAGACCATTTCAGCCTGGTGCTGGTGCAAGATCGATCCCGCAGGCGACGAGGAACGCGGAGAAATTTACGTCATCGGAACCAGTCCGTCCGCACAAGGCCAAGGCTTTGCTCGTGCGATGTTGGAGCTTGGATGCGCCGAGATGGCTCGCCGTGGCGTGGCCTTTGTTGACCTCTACGTAGATGGCGATAACTCGCCCGCACTTGCCCTATATGGCCGAAGTGGCTTTGTCGAGACCTCGAGACGTCGTTCCTGGCTGTTTACTTAGCCAGCACCAACGAGGGCGCCAATGCCGGTCGTCACAAGTGCAGCGGCGGCAGTAATGAGCACCTGGCGCACTGCGCCAAGGACCACTGATTTTCCACTCATCCGACTGACCGTGCCACCAAGGGCTGCAGCGCCGGCGAGACCAAGCCCGATAGACCACCACACCGCAGCCGTTCCTCCCGAGACCAGCCATGGAATGAGTGGGAGTAATGCTCCAACAGCGAAGAGCAGAAATGACGCGCCCGCAACAAGCCACGGCGAGCCAAGCGCATTTGGATCAATGCCAAGTTCTTCACGAGCATGCACCTCAAGTGCAAGTTTCGGATTCGCCATGACTTCATTGGCCATCTGCGCGGCAAGGCCTTCAGAAAGTCCTTTGTTCACATACAGCTCTTGCAACTCTCGACGTTCTTCATCGGGATTTGTTGCGAGCGCTTGGCGCTCAACGTCAAGTTCGCGTTCAAGCAATTCTGTTTGCGACTTTACCGAGACCCACTCTCCAGAGGCCATCGAGCACGCACCGGCGATGAGGCCAGCGAGACCGGCCAGGCGGACCACCGAACCCGAGGGGTGAGCTCCAGCAAATCCTAAGATCAGCGACAGATTGGTCAGAAGGCCATCGCTCATACCGAACACTGCAGCCCGAGCCCCACCGCTTGCCAGATTTCTGTGGTGGTCACCTTCAGCTGTCGCCATAGTTTCGAGCCTAGTGAACACCTCGTTGCCGTGGGGCTGAAACAATAGAGGCATGGCACCTCAGCAATTCATGAATCACCACTTTCCTCCGCCACTTCAACTTGCCGTCTGGTGTAGTTACATCAACGGGTTCTTTAGCTTGATCAGCCCAGGCCGAGGCTTCGTTGGCTTGTTGGGTCTCGTTGCGATTGCTGGCGCGGTTGGGGCATGGGTCATGGTCAATGGAAAACGCTGGGGTTATCTCGTGTGCCTCGGTGCCGGTGTGGCAAGTTTTGGTGTTTCCCTGCTTGGCTTTTTTGCCTTCGGCCTCGGAGCTGGGCTCAACTTGTTGTTCTCGTTGGCGCTCCTTGCTGGCCTCGTTCACCCGCTTTCGCGTCAATGCGTCAAAATTTGGCTGGATTGAGGAACACCGTCTTGAGGCATCGTCGCTAACCTGACAGAGAACCTCAGGAGGATCCATGGCAACCACTGTCCACATCAACGACTTTGCTTCACTCGTCGGTACCCACCTCGGCTACAGCGACCCCTACACCGTGACCCAAGAGCAGGTGAATCTCTTCGCTGATGCAACTGGCGACCACCAGTGGATTCACGTTGACCCAGAGCGAGCCAAAAGCGGTCCATTTGGCGGCCCAATCGCTCATGGCTATTTGACCTTGTCACTTGTGCCCACCTTGCTTGGTTCGGTCTTGCACGTTGACGGCACCTCAATGGGTGTCAACTACGGCACGAACAAAGTTCGCTTCTCGGCTCCCGTGCACGTAGGTTCGACCATTCGCGCCGGTGCCACCGTTGCCGAAGTGACCGAAGTTGCCGGTGGCGTCCAGGTGTGCCTCGACGTGGTCGTCGACAGCGAAGGTGCGGCCAAGCCAAATTGTGTCGCCCAGGTCGTCTATCGCTACTACGCCTAATTCAGTGGCCAACTTCGAACTCGCTGAAGGCGAGTTGCCAGTCGGCGAAGAGAAGACCAAAGTCGTACGTTCAATGTTCGACGCCATTGCGCCGCGCTACGAACTCGTCAACAAGATCATTACGTTTGGTCTTGACCGACGGTGGAGGCGAGCAACGCTTGACTCGTTGGGCTTGCCAGCGGGTTCGCGCATTTTGGATCTTGCCTGTGGGACTGGTGACTTTTCCCGGATGGCCTCTGCCGCAGGCTTTGAGACCGTTGGCGCCGACCTTTCGCTTGGGATGTTGGAGGCGGCATCGAGTCCACTTCTAGCCGTTGAGGCCGATGCAGCGTTCTTGCCCTTTGCCAGCGGATCCTTTGACGGCGTGCTGTGTGGGTACGCCCTGCGGAACTTCACCGACCTCGACGGTGTCATTTCCGAGATGGCACGAGTCCTTCGCCCCGGCGGTCGCTTGGCCATCATTGATGTCGCCGCTCCCAATTCTCGGTTTTTGAAGTTTGGCTACAACCTCTGGTTCAACAAGTGCGTGCCGTTTTTGGGGGGCCTGCTCTCCAACAAGGCTGCCTACAGTTACCTTCCACGTTCAACGGCCTATCTCCCACCTCGAGAAGATTTGCTTCGCCGCTTTCGTGACGCCGGCTTTTCTGGCGTGAACCACAACCTCGTCTTTGGCGGATTGAGTCAGCGCATCCAAGCCACCAAGCAAGGGCTCTAGCGTGGAAAGCCTCGGACACCTCGTTGCTCGATCGGTCGAGGTCGAAGGCCCCATTGATGTCATGACGCTCGCCGCAGATGACGGTTGGCTGTTTTCAGGAACTGATGAATCCATTGCCGCAATGGGATGTGCTGCAACCATCTCCCTCACAGAGGGCCTGCATGCACTGAACGGAAGATCAGTAGCGGCACTTCTCGCTACCATTTCGCACTTCGATACGGCGGGAATCGGCGAGAGAGGACTTCGAGCCTTTGGCGTTTTTCCCTTCTCTCCAACGGCTCCCGCACAACTCGTCGTGCCGTCACTCATTGTGCAGCGCCGTGATGACGGTTCGTGGGTTGCTACGTCGATTGCCGAACACGACACCATGCCAACGGTGGCCCAAACCGTTGAGGAGTCAACACACGATTCCTTGCAGCCAAAAGTTCGAGCAGCGGTGGCGCTGCCCACTCCTGCGGGCTACGAAGAAGCCGTTCGTGCTGCAACAAAGATTATGGAGGACTCAACACTTCGCAAAGTTGTCCTTGGTCGCCGTCTCACCGTCTCACTCGATCGCCCCTTCAACGTGGCCGTCGCGCTGCATCGCCTGAGTGCCCATGAGCCGCTGTGCACGATGTATGCCGTGCCAACCTCTCGTGGTCGATTTTTCGGTGCCTCGCCAGAGCTCATTGTTGAAAAACGCGGCGTCGCCTTTCACTCCCACCCACTCGCAGGATCGGTTGCCATTGATGGCTCCGATGCCGATGAGGCTCGTGAGCAGGCACTCCAAGCATCAGAAAAGAATCAGGAAGAACACCGGGTGGTGGTCCACGACATCGTGGAGCGTCTCGGGCGCCACGTTGTCCATGTGGAAGCGGCCGAACTGCCCACCCTCATGGTGTTGCGCTCCATTGCCCACCTCGGCACCGAGATCATCGGTGAGACCGCTCCATGGCCCGCTGGCCCCGATGCCTTGCAGCTCGCAGCCGCCATTGCGCCAACACCAGCAGTCGGCGGGTCCCCTATTGGCCTGGCGTTGTCCACTATTGCTGAACTCGAGGGCTTCGACCGAGGCGAATGGGCAGGGATCGCTGGAACCGTAGATGCCGCAGGAGACGGGCGATTCGTCCTCGCCATTCGTGGAGCGGTAGCTGAAGGAGCAAAACTCATTCTCCATGCGGGTTGCGGAATTGTCCAAGCTTCAGACCCGCGCGAAGAGTTAGACGAAGCCACGTTCAAGCTCCGAGCAGTGTTGGATGTGATTTTGCCCGGCGCAGCCGAGCAACTTTTTGCCGCACTTAGCGGCCGAGTCGCCGCCGAATCCCGCGACGAGTAACCATCGCAAGGGCCTCAACCACAATGGAGGCCGACATCTTCGACTCGCCTACTTCTCGGTCAATGAACTTGATTGGGACTTCCACAATTCGCACCCCTGCCTGGCGGGCACGATCAGTCATTTCGACCTGAAAACCGTAACCATCAAGCGTCACTTCTTCGAAGCCAATGGCTTCAAGTGCTTCTGGTGTGTACACCCGAAAACCCGCGGTTGCATCTTTCACCTTCAAGCTGAGCAACAACGACGCGTAAAGGTTTCCGCCCTTGGACAGCATCGTTCGGTGCCATGACCACTTTGGAATTGAACCACCGTCGACGTATCGAGAACCAATCGTGAGTCCTGCACCTTGCTCTGCTGCGGCAAGCAGGCTCGGGAGTTGTGTTGGGTCATGCGAAAAATCAGCGTCCATCTCGATGAGCGCGTCGTAGCCGCGGTCGATTCCCCAGCGGAAGCCCTCGCGATAGGCGCCACCGAGACCACTTTTTGGTGGTCGAGAAAGGAGGTGGATTGCCGGGTCATGTTCCATCAGCGATTGCACGACGGCGGCCGTGCCATCTGGGCTCGAGTCATCAACCACCAAAATGTCAGCATGTGGAACGGCGGACCGCAGGGCGGGCAGCATTGCGGCAATGTTCTCGGCTTCATTGAACGTGGGCATCACCACAAGCGGTCGCACGGATCCTCACCCTAGACGACGGTCAGGGTCATGGCATAGGCACACATCACCGCGACTCGCGTGGGAACATACGTAGGTGAATAACGACGAGTGGGAGAAGGGCCACCGGGCGCCGGACGACCTCGCTCACGCGCTGGCAACTACCTCCCCCTTCGACACTGCTCGGGCATGGCTCGCCCACCCGAGAGTTCGTAGATCAGTGGCGCAGACGATCACCGTCATCGTCATCATCTTCCTGGTGGAATACGTCGTACTTCCAAATTTTGCTGAAGCTCGACGCTCGGTTGCGTTGCTCTCACACCTCAATTTGGTTCTCGTTGCCTTTGCCGTGTTATGTGAGGCCAGTGCGCTTGTCGCCTACGCCGAACTCACGAGATCGGTCCTGCAACCAGTGTCACCAAGCCGCCTGACGGTATTGCGCATCAATTTGTCGACCTTTGCGCTTTCCCATGTACTCCCGGCTGGAAGTGCGACAGGTGGAGCGCTCGGCTACCGGCTGCTTACGACCGCTGGCGTGCCGGGAACAACCGCTGGCTTTGGACTCGGCGTCCAAGCCATTGGTTCTGCGGTCGTACTCAATGGAATTTTCTGGTGTGCGCTGTTCATTTCCATTCCGCTGAACGGCTTTAACCCGCTTTATGGCTATGCCGCGCTTGGTGGCGTGGTGTTGTTTGCTGCATTTGCTGGCACCTTGGTGCTGCTGTCGCGCGGTCAACGGCGGGCTGACAGTTGGATCATGCGATTGGCAGAGCGTTTGCCATTCCTCAATGCCCAGACGGTTGACCGCCTCTTGCAGTCAGTTGCTGAGCGGATCACAGTGCTCATCAAGAACCGAAAAGTCCTTGGCCGGTCCCTTGGACTTGCCGCCTGCAACTGGCTCCTTGATGCAATGAGTTTGTGGGTCTTTGTTTGGGCCTTTGGACATGCGATGAATCCCATTGACCTCCTGGTCGCCTACGGACTCGCCAATATCTTGGCGGTCATCCCATTAACGCCAGGAGGCCTTGGGGTGATCGAAGGCGTCTTGATCCCAACCCTGGTTGGTTTCCATGTGCCAAAAGGCATTGCGGTCTTCGCGGTTCTCGCCTACCGCTTGGTGAACTTCTGGCTCCCCATTCCAATTGGCGGTGCGGCGTATTTGTCGCTTCGCATCGGTCCGTGGCAACTCATGAAATCAGCACCGAGCGGCGAATTGGCCAGTGGAGACTAGGAAAGTCCGCTTCGGCTGACGTCGGTTGCCATTTCCAACCAGCGGCGCGACCGGGACTTCGCTTCCACCTTCAACACGCTTTGCAAGGAAATGCCGTCGGGGCCATGTTGGCGAACCCAGCTGCCATCTTGCTGCAAGATCCAAGACTGCTGGTCATCGTGAAACACAAGATCAAGCAAGGTCGACAACCGGTCACTGAGTGGCGGGCTAAGAATGGGTGTGAGCACTTCAATCCGTCGATCGAGGTTTCGCTCCATCAAGTCCGCGGAACCAATGAACAACTCTTCGCCGCCTGTTGATGGGGATCCAAAGCCGTAGATCCGACTGTGCTCTAAGAATTCTCCTGCAATTGAGCGTACGGAGATGTTGTCCGAGAGCCCAGGCACTTGGGCTCTGACGCAACACAGTGATCGCACACACAGCGAAATCTGCACGCCAGCAGCAGAGGCTTGGTACAGGGCATCGATGATGGCTGGGTCAGTGAGGCCATTTAATTTGAGCCGAATTCGACCCTGCGGTCCGTGGGCTCGCTGCGCATGGATCTTGTCAACAATGGTGCTGCGAAGCGTGATTGGCGACACGAGCAATCGCTCATAGTTCACATGGTGGCTAAACCCAGTCAAGTAGTTAAAGAGTTGACCGACGTCTTCGCCTACCTTTGGATCTGCGGTGAACAGGCCCAAATCTTCATACTGGCGAGCAGTTTTCGAGTTGTAGTTGCCCGTCCCAATGTGACAATACCGAGCAATGCCATCTGCTTCTCGCCGAAGGACCATGGCGGTCTTTGAGTGGGTCTTCAACCCCACCAAGCCATAGACCACGTGCACACCCGCATCTTCAAGGGTCTTGGCCCAGCCAATATTTGCCGCTTCGTCAAAGCGTGCCTTTAATTCAACAAATGCCGCAACTTGCTTGCCTTGTTCTGCAGCACGAATGAGCGCAGCAATGATCGGTGAATTTCCCGAGGTTCGATAGAGGGTCTGCTTGATCCCGAGCACGTTTGGATCGTCAGCCGCCTGGCCAATAAAGGCTTCAACGGACATGGCAAACGAGTCGTAGGGGTGCTGGACCAACAAGTCGCCACTTCGCAGTGCTTGGAACAGGTCAACGGTTCCGCCTTCGGCAGTTGAGATTCCCGCTGGCGGAAGTGGCGTCCAGGGTTCTGCCTTTAGTTCTGGTTCATCAAGCGAAGCAATCGCCCACAGTGCAGAAAGCCCGAGTGGCGCAGATGACGAGAAGCACTGATCGGGCCGGAGGTCGAGTTCACGCAACAAGGTGTCAAGAAGGCCAGGCTCAACCGGCTCTGCCACCTCAAGGCGAACTGCATGGCCGAAACGTCGACGTCGAAGCTCGGCTTCAAGGGCGACCAATAAATCGTCCGCTTCGTCTTCTTCAACGACCAAGTCGGCATTTCTTGTAATGCGGAAGATCTGCCATTGGCCAACTTCCATCCCAGGAAACAATCGAGCGAGATGCTCCGCAATGATGGCTTCAAGAGTGATGAACCGGTTGTCATCATCTAAGGCAAAGAACCGGGGCAACACATCTGGGACCTTGACACGAGCCACTCGAACTTCTTGACTTTTTGGATCTCGCACTCTCACCAGCAAGTTGATTGACCGGTCTGAGATATAGGGGAACGGGTGGCCAACGTCGACCGACAGTGGCGTCAAGATGGGAAAGATCTCGCGCTCAAAGCGCACAGCGAGATCAGCCCGCTCAAGATCGGTGAGCTCACGGTACTCAACGAGTCGAATTCCGTTGGCACTGAGTCCCGGCAACAACTCGCCCATCACCAGTGCGTCTTGGCGAGCAATGAGCGCGCTCACTGCCCCACGGACCGCCTTCAGTTGCTCCTTCGGTCGAAGTCCATCGGGCGAGCGTGTGGTCACCCCAGCAGCGATCTGGTCTTCTAAGTTTGCGACGCGCACTTGGAAGAACTCATCAACAAGGTCAGCGTAAATTGCAGTGAATTTCACTCGATCAAGAATCAGTTGCGATTGATCAGCGGCCAAGTCCAGCAAGCGATCTGCAAACTGGAGTCGAGAAAGTTCGCGATTGGCAAACCTGGCCCGGCCAAAGGTCCCCTCGAGGTCGACCAATGCCTGTTGGTGCTGTGATGGCGTGCTGGTGTGGTCAACCACCGTTCCAACTCCTCGTTCGTGGTTCCCTCCGGAGCGTAGTCTCCCCAACTACGCTCAACGCATGGCCATCGATGCTTCGGCACTCCTCGACTCAACCATGCTTGAGCGTGGCCACCTCATTCCGCGCTATCAATTCGGAGCAAAACCTCGTCGTCGCACTGAACTTGGCATGCTCGTCATGGTCGATGCCATCGTGCTGGCGTTTTGGTGGACGCTCGAGATCAGTCGTACAAATCAGTCACCGCAAGTTTGGTGGCCAGTGGTGGCCTCCGTTGTTGGCGGTTCGGCCGTCCTTCACCTTGCCAATCGCTGGCTTGCTCCTCGGGCGAATTCCATCTTCGTGCCCGTCATTGTCTTGTTGAATGGCATCGGCTTTGTCACGATTCTGCGCTGGTGGCCACTCCATGGGGACTTGGGGCACAATCGAGCGATCCTTCAGGCCATTTGGAGTGGCGTGGGCTGCCTGCTCTACGTGATCACCTTGTTTGTGGTCCGTCGTTCACGTGACCTCGATCGCTATCGATCAATCTCCTTGCTGGTCGCCATCATTTTGATGCTGTCGCCGCTGATTCCTGGAATTGGTGCAACCGTGAACGGGGCGCGACTTTGGCTGCATATCTTTGGCTTTTCCG
>CANFJV010000045.1 GCA_947447225.1 Acidimicrobiaceae bacterium | reverse complement strand
CTTCTGCTGATTCTTCAATGAAGGCCTCGAACTCTTCTCCGCCTTCAAAGGCAAGGGAGAACTCTTCAATGTTCTCCTCGCCCATTCCGTCCAGGAACGAAAGGTCTGCAACCGTTGCGGGTCCAACACCAGCAATGATGAGCGCCCCAACGCATCCCGGCGTCATGGCGGCAATCGCCAGTGCGTGCGGGCCGCCACCTGACCATCCCGCAACCACAAAGTTCTCAATCTTGAGTGCCGCACAGACCGCTGACGCGTCGCTCGCAACGGACCGAACCGAACGATTGCGCTGCGTGGTTGAACGGCCATACCCAGGCCGTGACCAACTGATGACACGAAGCCCCGCTGCTTCGGCGTGGTGTTCAAGCGCGGGAAATGCCACGGCCGACCCAGGTGTGCCATGGCAATACAGCATCGCAGGAAGTCCCGGATCGCCAACGCTTCGCACTTCAAGGCGACGTCCGCCATCGAGATCGAGCAAGGTGACGGTTGCTGCCATGTTCTCGTGCCTCCACGGTGCGTACTTTGGGAATCGATTCGCTTCTAGCATTGTCCCATGACCACACGACGAGTCGTCTCCGCATCGCGCATCATTGCCGCACCACGCGAGGCGATCTTCAAGGTCCTCGCCACGCCGGCGCTTCACCCAGTCATTGATGGCTCTGGATCCGTCAAGGCGCCAACGGATGACCCAGGCACACTGTTTCTCGGGGCGAAATTTGGCATGGCCATGAAGCTCGGCCTTGGCTACAAGGTGCAAAACACGGTCTCGACCTTCGAAGAGGGTCGCTCGATCGCCTGGCACCATTTTGCTGGCTTTATCTGGCGCTACGACTTGGTCGATGTCGAGGCCGGCACCGAAGTGACCGAATCATTCGACTACTCCAACCTGCTTGGCGTGGGACTCAGCCTCACGGCATTTCCGCAGAACAACCTCCGCAACATCGAAAAGACCTTGGGCCGCCTCGACCACTACGTCACGACGGGTTCGGCCGAGTAACACCTTCGTTGCGACGCGTTGGCGCGACCGTGTTAGTGCGTGATGGACGAGGCCGAGCCAGCCGACAACACCGCCCACAGGGCTTTGCCCTCAAGACCAATGAGTCCTTGGATGCTTGACAGCACATCGGCAGCATTGCTTCCTGGGTAGGCAAAACCACCACTACTCAACTGGAACGTCTTCATTGACGACGCGCCTTTGGTCAGGGGCGAAGCAAAGGTTGCGCTTCCAACCGAGTGCAGCGCGGCCAGCATGAGGCCGGTGGAGCTTGGGTCACTTGGGTCGCCGGGGAAGAACCCCCAGCCGCCATCTCGATGCTGATTCGCCTTCACAAAGGCGACACTTGAAGCCGTGGGGGCAATTCCTGCGGCTTTGAGGCCAGCAATACCGAGGGCGGTTGAGTTGAGATCAGGACCTTGGTAGTTGCTCGCGAGGCCTTTGCAAGGATTTGCCGACACTTCACTAGAAAAGCCTCCGCCCGGGCAACGCTGTTTCGTGAGCCAGCGAACCGCACTTGTGGGAATTGTTGCCCCAGCCGCCTTCAGCGCCACAAGACTCAGCCCTTGGCGATAGGTGCCGTCGTAGGTCGGATCGGCCGAGCCGAACAGGCCCGGGTTGGACGTGGTTGGACCCTGCAGGGTAGCGAGCAACTTCGACACCAAATTGACCGAAGAGAAGTGTCGTGGGTTCACACCATAGGCATGGGCGGCCATGATCCACAGGGCAAGTGCCCCTGGGTCATCGCTCACCGAGGTGACAAGTGCTGGCGCATTCACCCACAGGGTTCGCATGCCCTTGAGCGCCGTGCGGCGAGCAGTGGCGTTCGTGCCAACCGCAAAGGCAAACGACGTGGTTTGTGCAACCGAGATTGCCGATGGCGAACCAAAGGTGCCGTTTGGTGCTTGGGTGACAAGCCACGAGGCTGCCCGCTGGGCTGGGGTGGGGCTTGCTGCACTGAGTGGTGCAGTGGCACTCAGGGCAAGAGCTGAAGCGGCGGACGCAGCGAGGAGAACTCGGCGAAGTGGACGGGTGGACATCTGGCAACCTTTGTTGGTTGGTGCCCGAACCGTGTCCTTGATGGCTCGAACCACCAACCCTGTGTCTCGACGGGTGGGGCAAATGGCGGTGAGGTAACCCGACTCGGAATCGAAATCCCCTACGGTTGCGGACCAGCGCCGGACTTTGACCGGCTTCCCCTCACATCCACGTACTGCAACTTCACCTCTGTTCTTAGCACGACTCGGCACTAGAATTTGAAGCAGTGTCTGGGCTGCCATCTATTATCGAAACGGAGCGTTTTTCGCTTTCTTGGTTGAGCCCCGATGATCTGCGCGAACTGAGCGAACGTGGCGTTTGGGGCGAAATTGCCAACCCCTGTCAGTTGTTGACGGCACAAGAAGCAGGGTTGGCCGAATTCTTTGCCAATCGCATTGAGCAGAACCCGGCCCACACCACCTGGACCATTCGAGGAATCATTGATCGCGAGCGCAATGCATTGGTTGGCCACGCTGGCTTTCATCTTGCTCCTGATTCTGAAGGCTTGGTCGAAGTTGGCTACTGCGTTGGAGAAGCCTTTCGTCGACAGGGCATCGCCAAAGAAGCCGTTACTGGTCTCCTTGCAGCTGCTCGCGACTCCGGCGAGGTCAACATGATCCGAGGCTGCACTGCACCGACCAACGAGATTTCTCGGCATCTCCTGCAAGCACTTGGCTTTACCTACTCCGGTATGGTTGATGACGAACAAGATGGCCCCGAAGAGGTCTACCTCTTGCCGCTTGGCGGTGACGGCACCGTCTCTTGATCGAGGTACGTCGCGACCAGACATGATGTGATTTGCTCAATAGGTTGGGGAGTGGCTCCAACTACGAGTGGTCTCTTCCCACTCGTAGATGGGGTCAGTGTTGTTCTGGTTGACCATTCGGGTCTTGTCCCTACTACTGTCGGCTCCAACGAGAGGAGTCGTTGGTGACACAGATCGAGCAATCAGAAATTTTTGCCTTGAGCGACCGAGTGGTTGAGTTCTTGGCCAAATCCGATCCACTCTTTGCCACCGGCGTCGGAATAGCTGGTTATGACGAGCTTCTGCCTGATTATTCAACTTCCGCTCGTCGACAACATGATGAAGAACTGCTCAACTTGCTCATTGCCGCCGATGGCACGGTTGTCGACAACGATGTTGACGCCATTGCCAAGCAAGTCCTGCTTGAGCGCTTGAGTTCGCAGTATTCCTTATCAAGTTCTGGTGAATCAGCTCGGACCATTTCGGTCATTTGGTCACCACTGAGCGAGATCCGCCAAGTGTTTGAACTCATGGCACAGTCAAGTGCCGAAGATGCAGCAACCATCGCTGCTCGACTCAGCCAAGTACGCACCTCCCTCAAGAGTTGGCGCAGTTGTCTCCGTGACGTCGCTGTTGCCCAAGCGTTGCCAAGTATTCGCCACTTGACCGGCATTGCAGAACAAGCCGAAACCTATGGCGCCGGTGGCTTCACCGACGTGGCAACCTCGACGGCCAAGCATTGCTTTGTGGACATTGAGGCAAGTGGGCTTGGAACTGCCGCGGCTGATGCTGAAGCAGCCTGTCGAGAACTCGCTGAGTGGATGCGCACTGAACTCATTCCTCGAGCCAAAGCTGACGACGCGGTTGGTGAAGAACGCTACGGCCGCTGGGTTGAGGCGTGGAACGGAGCAAGTCCAGATTTGGACGAACTTTATGCCTGGGGCATTGCTGACCTCGTTCGTATTCACGACCGAATGGGGGTGCTCGGCCAAGAGCTCGCACCAAATGCCACCTCGCTCATGGAAGTTGCCGCCCACTTAGATGCCGACCCGGCGCGCACCATTGTTGGCACCGATGCGTTGCTGGCCAAATTGAAAGCATTCACGGCCGAGGCCGTGTTGGCCATGGACGGTGTGCACTTTGACATCGACCCCCGAGTTCGCTTCTGCGACGCCCGGCTTGCTCCTGATGGCGGTGCCGCCGCTCCGTATTACATCGGTCCAAGCGAAGATCTTTCTCGGCCAGGCACCACCTGGTTTCCGACCCTTGGCGCAACCGAATTTCCTTGGTGGCGCCATGCGTCGACCTGGTATCACGAAGCCGTCCCGGGTCACCACCTTCAACACGCAACGGCGATTTTGTTGGCTGATCGCCAAACCCGCTTTCATCGTCTCGCTGGTTGGCTCTCAGGCTGGGGAGAAGGCTGGGCCCTGTATGCCGAGCGGCTCATGGACGAACTCGGCGCGTTCACCGACAAGGCCGACGAGTTGGGCTACCTCGGCAATCAAGCACTGCGAGCGGCCCGAGTGGTGGTCGATATTGGACTCCACCTCGGCAAGGTCGTGCCGGCAGAAATCGGCGTCCTTCAGCCATTTGGGGACTGCACCGGCAAGCCATGGACGGCAGAACTCGCGGTGGCACTGCTTGAGCAGTGGGCAATTCAAAATCATGAAACGTCGGTGTCAGAAGTCGATCGCTACCTTGGCATGCCGGCCCAAGCCATCTCTTACAAACTTGGTGAGCGCTATTGGCTCGAGGCTCGAGAGGCGGCCAAGACCCGCCTTGGTGAGCGCTTTTCGCTCAAGGCGTTCCATGCCTATGCCTTAGCGCTTGGTCCGCTAGGACTCGACCATTTCGCCCAAGAGATGGGAAAGTGGGAGCCAGTTGGCTAAGCCTCGACACCTTTCGGTCTTTGCCGACCTGTGGTGTCCATTTGCCTATGTCGGCCTCGTTGCCGCCTCGGCGCACTGCGCTGATCCTGAACGAGGAGTGCAACTGACCATCCGCAGTTGGCCACTTGAACTCGTCAATGGCACGCCGCTGGCCGAAGAAAAGACCTATGTCAACGCCACGGCCTTGCGGACTTCGGTTGCACCCGAGCTCTTTTCTGGGATTGACCACTGGTCCTATCCCACCTCAACGCTTGCCGCCCTTTCGCTTGCAGCCAAAGCAAGCACTGTTGACCTCGAGTTAGGAAGAGCGGTGTCGATGCATCTGCGACACCGTCTCTTCGAAGATGGTGCAGACCTTTCCTGCGACGAAGAACTCACTGCAGTCGCCGAGAAGTTTGGGGTGAAGCGAGATGCACGCGACCTCGACCTCGTGCGCCGCGATTATGACGACGGGATTGCGCTCGGTGTCAACGGTTCACCGCACTTTTTCTGCGACACCGGTGCGGACCTCTTCTGCCCGACGCTTGATCTGAAACGTGATGAGTCAGGAACGCTTCAGGTAACCATGATGATGGGGCGGCTCGAGCGTTTCATTGCCACCTGCGCCGCCGCTTAAGCGCTTGGGTTTTGCCCATCGGCAATTTCTTTATGCACTGCTTCCATGTCGAGTGCTTTTGCCTGGTTGACCACATCAATCAACGAGTCTTTTGGCATTGCACCGGGTTGTGAGAACAACACCACCTTTTGGCGGATGATCATGAGGGTCGGAATCGACATGATCTGAAAATTCGCCGCCAAGGCTTGTTCGGCTTCGGTGTCAACTTTGGCAAACACGACGTCGGAAAACTCCTCCGAGACCGCGTCAAAGATGGGAGCAAATGTCCTACAGGGTCCGCACCACGACGCCCAGAAGTCAATGACGACGAGGTCATGGTCGACCACTGTCTGTTCAAAATTTGCGGTGGTGAGCTCAAGGGTTGCCATAGGGAATCCTCACGTTGTTCGTTGTTGTTCATCAAAAGTGGCTGCACAGCCAAGACCGCAGAAACCATAGGTGACGCCGTCAATGACACGGGTTGCCGCCGCGGTCGCGAGCTGAACGGTCATCTGACAGATGGGATCAACCACCGTTGTTGACAGCTGCACCGAAGGAGTAGGCATTGACATTTTTTTGCGGCCAAGCAGCACGGGCTCGGGTGCCACTTCCATGGCTTCGTGGGCGGCATTTTCACCAGTGAAGCGCTCTGGGTTGGCTTGGAAACGCTCACGGCAGCGATCGGCGCAGAAGTAATAGTTCACCCCATCATGGCTGCACGTCGCTGGCGCTTCGCTCTCTCGCACTTGCATCCCACAAACCGGGTCAATGGCGTATCCCGTGCCACCGCCAAATCGCTTGGCATTGCGAGCAAGCCACAGCACTGCACAAAACACGATGATCGCGGCGAGATTGAGCCAGGTGGTGAGATTCCAACCAGGTCGTGTCGGCTGCATCTCAATCATGGTGTTCTTCGGGATGAGATCCAAGGCGGCAAAGAGTCCGTGGGTCAACAGTCCGCCCAAGACCATCACGACATAGAACGCGGCCAAGATCCGCCGTGTCATCTTCCAGCCATAGAACTTGGCGTAGACGAGGAGGAGAGGCATGGCGATGAGGTCGGCAAAAATGAAGGCCACCACGCCGCCAAAGCTGATCCCACCTGACCACAACGCAGCGGCAAGTGGCACATTGCCCACCGAGCACACCCAGCTCAAAATGGCAATCAGCGGTCCGACCAGCGCATTTTCAATCGTGGTCCAAATGCCATGTCCGTGGAGGAACAAGTGGTTCCACACACTCGGTGGAACCTCCATGGCCAAGAGTCCAGCAACGAGATACCCAATGACGAGTTCTCGGCGAAGCATCGTCGCATCCGCCACCGCGTAGCGAGCAGCGTTTGACCATGCCGCAAGTGAACGGACACTTGCTTTTTCTTGCGCATCTTCGGGCGAAGCGTGCGTGGAGTTTTGCGTTTCGGCCAGCTTTGCCCGAGCAGCGGCGACTGCAGAGCGGGTAAAGACGATGCTCCCGCCGAGCACGAGCAGAACAATCATGATCGGTCCGCCAATGAATTCTGCCGCGACGAATTGCCACCCGAGTAAGACGAACAGCACGAGCCCAAGTTCGATGACGAGATTGGTCGAGGCAATCATGAACACCATGGCCGCGACAAAGTCCGCACCCTTGGCCACTAAGGATTTGCTCATGGCCGACGCCGCATACGAGCAACTCGACGAGGCCATGCCATACAACGTCGCCCGCATGGTGGCCCGAGCTCCATGGTTGCCGAGCTTTTGTTGCATGGTGGCTCTCGACACAAATGCTTGGACAATGCCGGACAAGGTAAAGCCAAGCACGAGCGCCCACAGCGTTTCGAACAACATCGAACCGGCTTCAGCGAGCACTTGTGCGAGGCCGTGCACAATGACGGGAACGCCGGAGAAAATAGCGCCCATCACGAACAATCCGGCCGGAGACTTCGCCGGCCACCGGGATCAATTGCTTCGGCAATGGCCTGGCAGCCTTCGGACAACGACGCAACACCATGCGGCCCAACGGCATCAATCACAAGACGACGCACGGTTCGCACATGTTCGAGCGCCGAGGCTTCAACGAGAGCAACGCCAGTTGTCGTAACGGTGGCATTGGTGCACCGACGATCAGTGGCGTCTTCGCTGCGCTCCAACAGGCCACGTGCTTCTAGGCGCCGCGCAACATGGCTCAGGCGAGACAGCGAAGCATTCGTGACTTCGGCCAACTCACTCATCTTCAAGGTCTTCGTTGGTTGCTCGGTCAACATCGCAAGCAGCAAATATTCAAAGAATGTGAGTTCCGCACTTTTCTGCAACTGCGCATCAAGGGCAGTTGGCAATTTCATCAGGACACTAGTGAGACTCAGCCACAACGTGCGCTCTTGCGCATTGAGCCAGACCGGGTCGATTCCCTCTCCGCTGTCACCGTTTTGCGTCACAATCCCACGCTAGTTGCCACCACTTGCGACCACCTGACGGTGCAGCAATTCGCCCGATGGGGGTTCAAAGATCTCCATGGCCATCACTGCGCAGAACGAGAGAAGAAACACCGGCTCAACGAAGGCTCCGAAGTAGTCGCCAAGATAGACCGCCACAAGTGCTGGGTAGGCAACGGTCAAGGTAATGATCACACCTTGTGCGGCGCGTTGGAGTTGAGGAGGTCCTGTTTTCGTCCGCTGGAAAATCCGCCAGGCCGCAATGGTGATGAACAAGAACTCCGCCACCCCAGCCACGATATGGAGATAGTGGCGAGGGGGAAGTTGCAGATGCCATTCGAGTTGCCGACACGACAGAGAAGAACTCTCCGCACAGACATACGGCGTGAGTGCGCCCATCATCCCTGCCACGCTGAACGCGACGAGCAGCGAGAACTCCGGTCGCCGAGTCATTGCACCATTGTTTGGCCCTCGAAGAAGCAGCGCACAGAGAAACAGCGACGCTGCAAACAGATCACAACCTCGAAACACGCTCGAATAGGCAGCACCGGGAACTTCCAAGTCAGAAAACAGCCCAAGTCGAGGATCGACGATTCCCGGCAACCATGGAACAAGCAGCCACCAGTTCGACGCAAACGTCGCAACGACCACCAAACCTTTGGCAAGGCGCCACCGTTGCAGGATTGTCGGCTTCACTGCAAGCGACAATGCCTTCTCGAGGGGGAAACCTTGCTCAACAAGCGCCTTGATTAGTCACGGAAATACGACAACAGGCGCAAGAGCTCCAAGTACAGCCACACGAGCGTCATCATGATGCCAAGGCCGGCGTACCACTCGTAGTTGCGGTTCGCACCTGCAGCAATGGCACGGTCGACGAAGTCAAAGTCAAGCAAGAGATTCGACGCGGCAAGCCCTGCCGTAATGACAGTAAAGCCAATGGCAAGTGGCCCACCAGTAGCAATGAAGTTCGGACCACCAAAGACCGAGATCAGTGCCATCACGACATAGAACACAAGCAAGCCAACCGTGGCGGCAATGATGGTGGAACGAAGGCGCTTCGTCACTTTGATGGTGCCGGTTGCGTAGAGGACATAGACCGTGAGGGCAACGGCCACGGTCGCACCAACGGCCATCACCACAATGCCGTTGAAGCGGGCGTCATAGGCCTTTGACACCGCACCAATGAGGAACCCTTCGCAGATTGCGTAAATCGGTCCGAGAATCTTTGCCAGCTTTGGCACAAAGACCGCAACGAGGCCAACCGCGAACGCAACAACGGCGGCAATCACCAAGGTGGTGGTCGTTCCACTGGTCATATTGCCTTGCGTCGGCGACAATAGTGAAGAGAACTTCCACCAACCAGCGGTCGCACCAGCCAACAAGAACACAAACAGCACGCCGGTCGCCGACAACACGCCGGCTTTGGTCATGGTGCCTTGCGTAGCCCCGGTCGCTTGGTGAGCCGAAACCAGGTCAAAACGTCGATCAGTTAACACGGGATTTGCCATGGCGACTCCTTCGTAAAAATAGCCAGCACTCAGTCTAGAGAAGTGGGGGAAGTTGTGCTGATGTTGTCAGCGTGGACCGAGGAGTTGTGCGACCGCAGCCAAGCGTTCTGGCACCACACGCCAGTACATCCACCGACCGCGACGAGTGCCCGAAATGAGTCCCGCGTTGTGCAAGATCGAGGTGTGATGCGAAATGGTGGACTGCCGCTTGTTGAGCGGACCTTCTAGGTTGCAACTACAAACCTCTCCACCCGCGGCGACAAGTGACAATAAGCGCAAGCGAACGGGATCGGCCAATGCTGAGAACACCCGAGCGAGTTCTTCGGCATCGCGTTCGTTCAACCCTTCAGTCGCAACTGGTGCGCAGCAGTCAACGGCGCCGCTCTCAAACCATTCGCTCACGTGACTTGTCATATCGATCATTATCGATATGATAGCAACACCTGAATGAAAGAGGTACGTCATGTCCCGAGTGCAACTCGCCCTCAATGTGCCCAACTTGGAAGAAGCCATCTCCTTCTACACCACGCTGTTTCGCACCGAACCCGCCAAGATTCGCCCGGGCTATGCCAACTTCGCCATTGCAAATCCACCACTCAAGTTGGTACTGATGGAATCAGACGCCGAACCAGGATCAATTAATCACCTCGGCATTGAAGTCGAGTCGACCGACGACGTCGCCGAAGCAACAACCCTGCTCCAAGCTGCTGGCCTAGCAACGGAAATCGAAGAAGCCACGACCTGTTGCTACGCCGTCCAAGACAAAGTGTGGGTTGGTGGACCAGACGCCACTCGCTGGGAGGTCTACACCGTGCTCGCTGACGCCAACGATGCCGCACCACCACAAGATGGTTGCTGCGTTCCCGACGTTGTCGGCATTTCACTCGGTCGAACGTTGGAGCAAGCGGGCCCATGTTGCTGAATTTCCGCCATGTGAGTGCGCGTCAACTGATTGGTGAATTTGTCGGCAGCGCAATGCTTGCCGGCATTGTCATTGGCTCCGGCATCATGGCGCAGACCTTGTCGCCTCATGACGTTGGACTGCAGCTGCTCGAGAACGCTGCGGCGACTGCTGCAGGGCTCTATGCCCTCATCTTGATCTTCGGCGTGGTCTCAGGCGCACACTTCAACCCAGTTGTCACGTGGGTCGATGTGGTGCGTGGTGACTGCACCGTGGATCGTGCACTGTCGTATCTTCCGGTCCAAGTTGCGGGTTGCATCACTGGAGCAATGGCGGCCAATGTCATGTTTGGCCAGAAGATCATTTCGATTTCCACCCATCACCGCGTGACCGGCGCACATTTGTTCTCTGAGGTATTGGCGACCGCCGGCCTGCTGCTGGTGATCTTTGCCCTCAGCACCAATGGCCACAGCACCGCAATCCCTGCCGCAGTTGGTTGCTATATCGGCGCGGCCTACTTCGCCACGAGTTCTACGAGTTTCGCCAATCCGGCTATTGCCATTGGACGGATGTTCAGCAATTCCTTTGCGGGAATTGCGCCGTCGTCAGTCCCCGCCTTTATCGGCGCAGAACTGGTCGGCGGAGCCCTTGGCCTCGTGCTGTTGCACCTGCTCTATCCAACCTCGAAGAAAGCCACCTCATGACGACACCGTCGATCTTGTTTCTCTGCGTCCACAACGCCGGTCGTTCGCAAATGGCCGCAGCATTTGCCCGAACGTTGGGCGAAAGCCGCGTCGTGGTCTATTCGGCTGGATCTGCACCAGGCGAGACGCTCAATCCAGCCGTTGTTGCGGCCATGGAGGAAATTGGGATCTCCATTTCTGGCGAGACGCCAAAGAAACTGACCGAGCAAATGGGTCTCGATGCCAGCGTGATTGTCACCATGGGTTGTGGTGACGCTTGCCCGGTCTATCCAGGAAAGCGCTACCTCGACTGGGAACTGACTGACCCCGCAGGCAAGCCAGTTGAGCAAGTCCGAGCAATCAGAGACGACATCAAGGCCCGGGTTCTTTCACTGCTCAACGAACTCGGTGTCGACACGGTCAAGTAGGGCGCAGCTACGCGGCGGTCATCAGACGAACCCAGGTTGTTCCCGCATCGCCAGTTACGACCTCCATACCGTCAATCCCGACAGCTTTGACCGCGAGGGTGAACGTGAAGGTGGACTTTTTCGTCCAGGTCGATACCGTCACGACAACCACCCGGTGTGGCGTGACCACCACCGCAGTTGTTGCTGAACCCGAAAGACCAAGCACGCCTTCACCAAGGCTGAGTGAGGCGATCTTCATGGTTCTTAGATCAAGCCGCAGCACCGTCGTCGACCCTGGTCCAAAGACCAACACCTTGGTGCCAACGACGGACAGCTTGGTCATCGAGGGCGGCACCGCCACGATTTGGGTGAGTTTCTTCGTCGACAGCGACCAGTTGCCAACCTTGCCGTTTGCGATCAACCAGCATCCCGTCGCGCTGCACGAAAGATCAGAAGCCACCACAGGAGTTGCAAGCCGTGTGACTGCGCCAGTGGTGCGGTTGATGCCAACCAGCTGCGTTGACGAGGTTATGGCGAGATACAGAGTTGGTCCACCAAGTGCCATCGCTGAAATGGTGCCGCCAACGCCAATCGTGCGAAGGATCTCCATGTTGGCGTTCAACAACAGCACGGTCTTCGCGCTGGCGCAGGCCACCCACAACGAGGTCCCGTCGGCGGCAAGTGACGTAGGTGCACAGGGCAAGGCAACGGCCTTCATCAACTGGCCGGTTGCCTTGGCATAGGCAGTGAGTTGACGATCTGGGGTTGCGACATAGAGCCGTGCACCACTCACCTGCACTGCTGTTGGGATGGCCGATGCAGCAAGCGCAGCACTCACCGCAACAGAGGAGCTGGACTTGGCCGAAGTCCCAATGGCATTGGTGGCGGTGACGCTGAATCGATACGGCGTGCCAAGGACAAGGTCGCCAATTGCACAACGAAGTTGCGTGGTTGTGCAGCCGTGACCGGCTGGAACAGAGGTCACGACATAGGTCGCAATCGGGTCTCCGCCGTTGTCGGGCGCTGTCCACGTGACGGTGAGTTGTCCAGAGCCAGTGTTCGTCACTACTGGTGCCGCTGGCACTGCGGGCAGTGTTGCTGCCACGACAAGCTGCGATGGCACCGACGGGGAGCCTTGGCCGTTGGCATTGACGGCACTCACCACAAACGACACCGCCGCCCCGGTCGGCAACGAGGTGGCGAGATACGAACTCGCCGACGCGGCGACCGTGCGTGCGCTTTGTCGAACCGAGTTGTAGATCGGGACAATGACATATGACGTGATCGGCAGACCACCAGGGTCGACCGGTGGCGACCAGCGCACGAGCGCAGTGCCATCACCTCGAGTAACCGTTGGTTGACTCACCAGACCAGGAAGTCCCGTTGGTATTGCGGAAAGGCTTTGCTCACTCGGGGTTGATTCGCCAGCGCTATTGAGCGCCACAACTGCTGCGGTGTAGGCAACCCCATTTTGAAGGCCCGAAACCGAGCAGGTCAGTGTTGTCGTGGTGCACGTTGCCCCACTTGGGCTGACGGTCACGACATAGCCCGAAATCGGTGCGCCTCCAACATCAATTGGTGCTTTCCATGCGACGACTACCGCAGTGTTTGCCGCGCGAGCGGTCACATTTTGTGGCGCACTTGGCGGCGCCAACGTGACGACCGAGGGACTTGAGGCCGACCGTGGTGAGGAGCCATTGCGATTGGTGGCATAGACGTTGAACGAGAAGGCAACGCCGAGTGCAAGACCGGTAAACGCACAGGTTCTCGCACCACTGGTTTGGCAGACCCGATCACCTGGCGTCGACACGACGACGTAGTTCGTAATTGGTGAACCGCCAGTTGACGCTGGAGCTGACCAGTTGACGGTGACGCGGTTCTCGCCAAGTGTTGCCACCACCGCGGTTGGAGCAGTCGGGACCGTTGACGGCGAGAGATAGCCAGTAGCGGCCGACACTTGACCAAGTCCATTGCGGTTCGAAGCTTGGACGACAAAGGTGTAGTGGCCGCCGTTGGTGAGACCACCAATGACGCAACTGAGTGCACCACTGGTCGAACAGGTCTTTCCGCTCGGGATTGCCGTCACGAGATACCCGGTTACTGGTGAGCCACCGTTGTCGCTACCGGCAAACCAACGAATGGTTGCTCGACCATCGCCTCGACTCGCGGCGACGCCAACTGGTGGCCCAGGAAGGCCTGAAGGGATGGCCGCAAGTGGTTCACCAACGTCACCACTTCCAACTTCATTCACGGCAACGACCGTTAACCAATAGGTCTGACCATTCGTCAGTTGATCAATTGTGCAGGTCGTGCTGTCGACAGTTGAACACAGACCCATTTGCGTGGCGCCGACGTATGCCGTTGCGACATATCCCAAGATTCGCGATCCGCCACTCGACACGGGTTCACTCCATGTCAAGGTGATGGTCTCATCGCCTGCAAATGCCGAAATATCTCGCGGGGCACTCGCCACATCTGCCGCCGTGATCGAACCTGACGGCAATGAAAGTGGGCTGTCACCTTCTGCATTGGTTGCCACCACCGTGAAGGCATAGGTCATGCCTTGCTCTAGTGCGCGCACCGTGCAACGCAGTGCTCCAGTGGTCTGGCACGCAAGTGCCCCGTTTAAGAAACTCACGCTGTAAGAGGAGATCCCCGCACCACCGTCATGGATAGGTGCCTGCCACGAGACCGAGGCAACACCGTTCACGTTGCTCGCCGTTACGCCAAATGGCGAGTCAGGTGTGCGTGCAGGTCGAACCGACTTTTCAAACGATCGTGGACTACTGCCGGTCTCATTCATTGCCGTGACTTCAACCCTGTAGGTCGTGCCGTTGACGAGATTGGTGAGATCACAGGTGAGCTCGGTGGTCGCACAAGAGGCCACGGGTTGGCCTTCCACGCTGGCCGCTACTTCGTAACCAAGGATTGGCGTTCCACCGTCATCATCAGGAGGAAACCACGACACGGTCGCTTGGCGGTCCCCATGAACAACGTCCACGCTCAACGGCTGACTCGGCACGGCAACGGGGATCGCGCTTGGTGTGTCCACTGATGGTTCACCCTCGCCGACTTCATTGCTTGCCATCACCGAGAAGGTGTAGCTGGTCCCATTTTCGAGCCCTGAAACCGTGCAATATCGATTGGTGGTCGTCGTGCACGATGCTCCATCTGGCGAGGCCACCACT
>CANFJV010000044.1 GCA_947447225.1 Acidimicrobiaceae bacterium | reverse complement strand
TCGGCATCACGCTGAGTGGTGAAGAAATCAGCAACCTGCTCCATCCGCTTGGCTTCAGTGTCGATGGAGTGGATGACGCGTTGGAGATCACCGTGCCGTCGAATCGACCCGACATTCGGTCCATGCCGTTCGGCATTGCTGATGTGGCTGAAGAAATCGTTCGCACCTTTGGCTATGCCCGCCTTGAGCGTCGCTTTCCCTCATGGCCAACGCCGGGTTCGCTGACCCACGCGCAGCGCCTTCGTCGCCAACTTCGCGACGTGTTGTGCGGCCTTGGTGTTGACGAGGTCTGGACACCGACGCTGGTTGATGTTTCGGATGCGGTTGCCATTGGACTTGGGTCAAGAGCCCAAGTCACCTTGGCCAATCCGCTCGCCGAGCAAGAAGCGGCACTGCGCAGTTCACTGCTTCCGGGCATGTTGTCTGCGTTTGCGTATAACGCTGATCGTCGAAACGAGGCTGCTCGGTTCTTCGAGATTGGCACCGCATTCACGCATCCAACCGCCACGACTACTCCCCGGATGACGCGTGCGGGCTCTGGTGGGACTGACGAAGCAGCGTTGCCGCAAGAGCGAACACTGCTGTGCGTTTCCCTTCGTGGCGAAACCGATGATGCGGCATCAGCGGTAGCAACGTTCACACAACTACACCGTTCCCTTCGGTTGAGCGACGTTGAGCTTGTTCAGCCGCTTGACCGTGTTGATATTTCTCCAGCACTCATGGCTGGCGCCCACCCCACTCGCTCTGCCGCCATTCGCTGCACCAGCTCTGGCGTGATCTATGGCGTGGTCGGTGAAGTATCCCCAACGGTGCTGCAGGACTTCGGCCTTGGTTCTGAGCGTCGGGTGGGACTGCTCATGGTGGACGTGACTGCCCTAGAGGTGCCCGGCCTCATTGGTCGGGCGTCCCTGCAGGCTCGACCGATTAGCAAGTTCCCGTCGTCGGACATTGACCTTGCGTTCACCTTGTCAAGTGACGTGCCTGCCGGTGCGTTGCGGGAGGTCTTACGGGCAGCTGCGTCTGAGCTTTGTCAGTCGGTTGAACTGTTCGATGTGTATCGAGGCCAAGGTGTGCCCGATGGATCTCGGAGCCTTGCTTTTTCTCTTCGATTTGCCTCACTTGAGCGCACCTTGACCGATGCAGAAGTCGGCGCCGCTCGAGCAAATTGCATTTCGGCCGCAGCAGACCTTGGAGCGGTGCTCCGCTAGGTCGGCTCGACGACCACCGTGTCTCGTTTTCTTGAGGCCAAGATCGATCCACCGAGAATGAGTGGAAATCCAACAATGAGTCCCGTCGTGATGGGTTCTTGCAAAAACACCACGCCGAGTACGACGGCAATGGCGGGGTTGACATAGGTAACGACGGTAGAGCGTGCTGGGCCGATTTCCCGAACAAGCGGGAAGAAGCAGAGAAAGGCCACCGCGCTGCAGACAATGCCGAGGACGAGCAGTGCACCAATGGTCTCAAGGGAAATGTGGTTTGGCACATGCGAGAGCCCAGGGACGGCATAGACAATCGCGACAAGTGAGAAGGCCGCTGCGGGGACGGCGACGTCGTGGACGTGGGTGAGCTTCGTTGCCATGATGAGTGGGCCGGTGGCGTAACAGATTGTCACGAGGAGTAATTCGACCACTGGGCGAACGGCCAAGTGGGAGAAGTCGAGTCCAACAAGTGCAGCAACTCCAGCGATCCCAATGCCAAGACCAAGCGCACGCTGCCAAGTGAGCGGTTCGTGTTTTGACGTAAACCGGTAGAGCACGACGGTGACGAGTGGCACGAGTGCCACGATGATGGCGGTGAACGATGAGGTCACCGTTCGCTCGGCATCAGTCATGAGCCACCACGGCAGCCCAATCTCGATGGCAGCAAATGCCGCAATCCAGCGAAAATCAGCCCGAATGGCCTGGATGAACCCATTGCGCCATGCGAGTGGCACGAGCACCACACTCGCCAGCAAAACTCTGGCGAAGATGATGGTCGAAGGCTCGAGATCGCGGACCGCTACCCGAATGAACAGGTAGGGGAGACTCCAAATGACGCACATTGCGGCAAACAGCAACAGCCCCTTGCGACTCATAGAGAAATTCCCTGGCGAAATACTTGCATAGTTATACGAATTTCTGTATAGAATTGCAGAATGGATATTGGAATCATCGGAGCATCAGGTTACGGCGGAACGGAACTACTCCGCTTGCTTTCCGCCCACCCAGAAGCATCGGTGAAAATTGCCGCCGCCGGAGCCAATGCTGGTGAGCAGCTCGCCACCTTTACCCCTGCACTTGCTGGCGCCTATGCAGACGTTGTCTTGGCTCCAACCAACCCGGAACTCTTCGACGGTCTCGACGTCTGCTTCTTGGCCTTGCCGCACGGTGCGAGTCAAGCCCTCGTGCCAGATCTGCTGGACCGGGTGGGCAAGGTCATTGACTTGGCTGCGGACTTTCGGTTCGACGATGAGTCGGTGTATGCAGCCTGGTATGGCGAGGAGCACACGCAACCGCAGTTGCTGAGGGAGTTCGTCTACGCCCTCCCTGAAGTTGATCGAAGCGGACTGCTTGGGGCCAACGCCTTGGCGATTCCAGGCTGCTACCCGACAGCTGGAACACTGGCGCTCCACCCGTTCGTTGCCGGAGGGGTGATTTCCTCCGACCACGTCATTGTTGATGCAGTGAGTGGACTGTCTGGTGCTGGCCGGTCGCCGAGTGATCGCTTGCACTTTGCTCACGCCCATGATGACGTGACGGCCTATGGCTTAGTTGACCACCGACACACGCCCGAGCTCGAGCGAAATCTTGGTGGCGCAACCGTGTTGTTCACGCCGCATCTCGCCCCAATTTCACGCGGCATGTTGGCAACGTGTTACGCCCGCCCCGTTGATACCTCGTTCTCAACCGCTGATGCGTTGGCGCTGCTCCATGAGGCCTACGACGACGAGCCCTTTGTCCACGTCACAAGCGGTGTGCCCTCGACCAAGGCGACGCTTGGGTCAAACTCGGTTCATGTGACGGCTCGGGTTGATCCGAGGACCGGATGGCTCATCGCCATTTCCGCCCTCGACAACCTTGGCAAGGGTGCTGCTGGTGCGGCGATCCAGGCCATGAATGCTTCATGCGGTTTTGACGAAACACTTGGGCTTCCCATTGCTGGGCTGTACCCATGAGTGCAAGCAAAGGAGACGTCAAGTGAGTGTGACTGCAGCGAAGGGCTTTCGAGCAACAGGTGGGTCGATGGGCATCAAGCCCACCGGCAAGAGCGATGTCGCCATTGTGACGACTGCTTCAGGCAAACCAGTCGCTGTGGCCGGAACCTTCACCACGAATAAGGCAGCGGCTGCGCCTGTTCAGGTGACCAAGCGTCACTTGGAAGCAACTGGCCACCAAGCAACGACGGTCATTTTGACCTCAGGGAACGCCAATGCGGCAACTGGTGCTGAAGGCGTTGTCCATGCAATGGAGCTCTGCGCAACGGTGGCACGAGCATTGGAGGTTCCTCCGACCTCGGTGCTTATTTGCCAGACCGGTCTCATTGGCATTCCTTTTCCCTTGGAGGCAACCATTGGTGGCCTCGCCCCCGTCTTGCAGACCCTGGGGAATGACGAAGATGCCGGAACCCGTGCGGCCGAAGCCATCATGACGACCGACACCTTCGACAAACAGGCAACGGTCGTGGGATCGAACTTCACTGTTGGCGCCATGGCAAAAGGTGCGGCCATGCTCGCTCCCAACATGGCCACCATGTTGTGCTGCATCACGACTGATGCCGACGTCGCTCACGTTGATCTCGAGCGCATTCTTCGTCGAGCGGTCGAGCAAAGTTTCAATCGTTTGTTGACCGATGGTGCGGTGTCGACCAATGACACGGTGCTGTTGTTGGCCAGCGGCGAAGCCGGTCACGTCGACCTCCAAGAATTCGAACAAGCGGTTACTTCGGTGTGTCTCGACATGGCCGAGAAGATGGCTGAAGACGCCGAAGGGGCGACCAAGGTCATTCACTTGATCGTGAAGGGAGCAGCGAGTGACGAAGAGGCACATGCAGCGGCACGAAATGTGGCCGATTCACTCCTCGTCAAGTGTTCGTTCAATGGCGAAGACCCCTACTGGGGCCGCGTCGTGAGTGAACTCGCAACTGCTGGCGTTGCCTTTGATATCGACCGAGTGTCAGTTGCGTACGGCGGCACCGTTGTTTGTGAGGCTGGTATTGCCAAGACCCATGACGTGGAAGTGGTGAAAGCCCACATGGCGCAACGCCACGTGACCCTTGAGTGCAATCTCAATCTCGGCATTGGATCAGCCACCATGTTGACGGTGGATTTGGGCCATGGCTATATCGATGAGAACCGGACCACCTCATGAGTCCGCTCAAAAGTCCCCGTGAAGCTCCCGGCGAGATCGCCTCAGTTCTGGTCGAAGCCCTTCCCTATATCCGGCGATTCTCGGGTCGCATTGTGGTGGTGAAATACGGCGGAAACGCCTTGGCTGGTGCAGGTGGCGACGAGTCGGCCGCACTGGCCGCATTTGCCGAAGATGTCGTGTTGCTCCGAACCGTTGGGATGCTGCCAGTCATTGTCCATGGTGGGGGACCACAGATCGGCGAGATGTTGAGCCGACTCGGCGTGACTTCGACCTTTGTTGATGGCCTCCGGGTGACCGATGCGGCAACGCTCGAGATTGCGCGAATGGTGCTGCTTGGCAAGGTGAACTCAGACCTTGTGGCGGCCATCAATGTCCATGGTCCACTTGCCGTTGGTCTCTCTGGTGCTGATGCCAAGTTGATCACGGCAGCTGCGACCCATCCAGAACTTGGATTTGTTGGCTCCGTTCAGGCGGTTGACACCACCATTGTTCGACAACTCTGTGACCAAGGCCTCATTCCCGTTGTTGCCACCATTGGCGCCGACGCGTCGGGTCAGCAGTACAACATCAATGCCGACACGGTGGCTGGCGCGCTCGCTGCAGCGTTGGAAGCCGAAAAGCTCATCATGTTGACTGACGTTGCTGGGCTTCGGAGTCGTCCAGATGATCCCGACTCGACCGTCAGTCAAGTGACGGTGGCAGAGCTTGAAGGCTTTGTTGCTTCTGGTGCGGTGGTCGGCGGCATGATGCCAAAGGTCGAAGCTTGCATCCACGCGGTGCGTGGCGGCACCAAGGCTGCGCACTTGCTCGATGGGCGAGTCCCACATGCGGTCTTGGTGGAACTGTTTACTGATGGCGGAATTGGAACGATGGTGCAGCCATGACCACGCATCTCATGGGCAACTACGGACCAAAACCAAAGACGTTCGTGCGCGGCGAGGGATCGATCCTGTTTGACACCGAAGGTCGCAGTTATGTCGACTTTCTCTGTGGGATCGCGGTGACGTCGCTCGGCCATGCCAACCCGGCCGTGACCGAAGCCATTGCCACCCAAGCGGCAACGCTCAGTCATGTATCGAACCTGTTCGGCAATGCCTTGGCGGAAGAAGTGGCAGCCTCCATTGACCGGTTGATCTCATTTCCCGGCGAGCCGCTGAACGGCCAGGTGTTCTTCGCCAATTCTGGGACAGAAGCCAACGAAGCGGCATTCAAGTTGGCTCGCAAATTCCACGGGGGCGAGCGCCCGAAGGTGGTGTCGACCTGGAACTCCTTTCACGGTCGCACCATGGCCTCGCTCGCTGCCACCGGGCAGCCAGCCAAGCACGTCGGCTTTGCACCACTACCAGCTGGTTTTAGCCATGTTGAGTTTGGCGAACTCTCCGAGATGGAGGCCGCACTGAGCGACCGAGAAGTTGGTGCGGTCCTCGTTGAACCAATCCAAGGCGAAGGTGGCGTGATTGTTCCAAGTTCTGATTACCTGAGCGGGCTTCGAGCGTTATGCGACGAGACGGGAACCCTCCTCATTGCCGACGAGGTGCAAACCGGATTTGGGCGAAGCGGAAAATGGTTCGCGTCAAGTGGCACCCATGTGCTCGCCGACATTGTGACGATGGCGAAGTCGCTCGGTAACGGTATGCCCATTGGCGCCTGTTGGGCGAAACCCGAAGTTGCGGCCGCGTTTTTGCCTGGCGACCATGGTTCAACCTTTGGTGGACAACCCTTGGCGCTTGCGGCAGCACGGGCAACCATTGCGGAACTCGAACGCATCGACGCACCAGCAGCAGCACTTCGTGCCGGAGCCATCATCACCGAAGAGCTCTTACACGGCGTGCCCGGCATTGTTGCGCTCCGTGGATCTGGGCTCCTGCTTGGTGCACAACTGAGCGTGCCAGCCGGAGACGTCGTAACCGCAGCGCTTGAGCGAGGGCTCATTTTGAATGCGGTTCGACCCGACACGATTCGCATTGCTCCGCCACTCAACATCTCTGACCACGACCTCTACCTCGGACTTGACCGCTTGAGCGAAGCCCTCACTACAGTCGTAGGAGCAATGAAATGACACGACACTTCCTTGAAATCTCTGACCTAAGCGTCGATGAGCTCCACGACGTGCTCAACCTCGCCTTGCAAGCACCGAAACCGATCTTGGCCGGCAAAGGCGTAGCGCTGCTGTTCGAAAAGCCATCTGCTCGGACCCGTCATTCTTCCGAGATGGCGGTGGTGCAACTCGGTGGTCACCCAGTTACGGTCAGTGCTGCAGAAGTTGATCTCGATCGCAGAGAGACCGCCGAAGACGTGGCACGCACTTTTGCGCAATTTCACGAGATCATTGGCGCACGAGTGTTTGACCACAAGGTGCTCGTGCGGATGGCGGCAGCACTTGACGCAGCCAACTTCGAGGTTCCAGTCGTCAATTTGCTCTCCGACGTCGCTCACCCCTGTCAGGCGGTCGCTGATGTACTCACCTTGCAAGAGGCCTTTGGAGCCGATCTCGCTGGCAAGACGTTGACCTACGTTGGTGACGCCAACAACGTGACGAAGTCTCTGGCCTTGGCGCTCGTCGCTATGGGCGTTGAGGTGCGCATTGCTGCACCAGTTGGCTATCAGTTCGACGCCACGGTGTTGGCCGAGATTGCCGCATATGCCGTCGAAGCCGGCGTTGGCGGGTCGGTGGTGCAAAGCAATGACGTGTTGACCCTGGCCGACGGCACCGATGCCTTTTACACCGATGTGTGGACCTCAATGGGCCAAGAGGTAGAAGCAGAACAGCGGCGTCGAGACTTGGCCGACTACTGCGTGAGTGAAGCGTTGATGGAGCGCGCGCCAGGTGCGGTCGTGCTGCACTGCTTGCCAGCACACCGCGGCGAAGAAATTGAAACTTCGGTGCTTGAGTCGCCGTCTTCGCTGGTGTGGCGGCAGGTCTTTCACCGCAGAACCGCCATGATCGGCATTTTGCAGTTTGTCCTCAGTGGAGTTGGTGGGAAGTGAAGGTCACCAAGCATCAGCGCCAGCACCGCATTGCCGCGCTGCTTGAGTCAGAAGTGGTGTCGAGTCAACCCCAACTCGTCGAGATGCTTCAGGCCCATGACATCGACGCCACACAAGCCACGGTGTCGAGGGACTTGGTTGAACTCGGAGCGGTGAAAGTTCGCCTCCCTGGAGGCGTGCGGGCCTTTGTCTTGCCATCAGAACCAAGCGAGCAGATTGCCCCAACCGATCACCTCCGGCGAGTGCTCAACGAATGGGTGGTTGAGGTCTCGTATTCCCTCAACCTCGTGGTGGTGCGAACTCCACCGGGCTGTGCTCACGTCGTCGCTGCGGCACTTGACCGATCCGGGCATAGCGGAATGCTCGGTACGGTGGCGGGCGACGACACGATCTTGGTCATTGCAACCGAAGACATTGGTGGCCAAGGCTTGGCCGAAGAATTAAAGACCCTCGCCGGCATTGCTGGCACGAAGAACGCAAACAAGACCTCAACGAAGGAGCAATGACATGGCAAAGCGCGTGGCACTCGCCTACAGCGGCGGACTCGACACCTCAGTAGCGGTTCGGTGGCTCCGAGAGGAATACGGCGTTGAAGTGGTTGCCGTTGCCGTTGACGTTGGTCAAGGCGGGGAGTCGTTCGAGGACATCACCGCCCGAGCCTTGGCTGCTGGTGCGGTCGAAGCGGTGGTCGTTGACGCACGAGAAGAACTTGCTGCGGATTTCTGCTTCCCTGCGATTGCCGCAAATGCTCGCTACGAGGGTAAGTACCCACTCGTCTCCTCGTTGTCGCGCCCAGTGATTGTGAAGCATTTGGTCGAACAAGCTCGCCTCTTTGGTTGCGATGCCGTGGCCCACGGCTGCACGGGCAAGGGCAACGACCAAGTTCGCTTTGAGGTTGGTACGAGAGCGCTGGCACCTGAGTTTGAGATCTTGGCGCCTGCTCGAGTGTGGGGACTAACCCGTGAAGACTGTGTTGCGTTGGCTGCGAAGTGGGAGATCCCCATTCAGCAGACCAAAGAGAAGATCTACTCCATTGATGAAAACCTCTGGGGTCGAGCGATTGAATGTGGTCGCATAGAAGACCCTTGGCACACCACCCGCCTTGAGCCCTTCACTTTGACCCAAATCACCGAACAAGGGCCAGTTGAGGTCATCATTGGTTTCGAGCAAGGCCGCCCGGTCACGATTGATGGGGTGTCGTACAGCCCGGCCGACATGATTGACAAGATGAACACCATCGCTGGCGCCACCGGCTTTGGTCGCCTCGACATGGTGGAGAACCGCCGAGTCGGCATCAAAAGTCGTGAGGTCTACGAAGCCCCAGGAGCACTCGCGCTCATTGCGGCTCACAGCGACTTAGAAGATTTGACCTTGGAGCGCGACGTTGCCCACGAGAAACTTCGGTTGGAGCCCCGTTGGGCCGAACTCGTCTACGACGGCATGTGGTTCTCGCCGCTCAAAAATGCCCTTGACGCCTTCATTGCCGAAACACAGCGCTTTGTCACTGGTGAGGTTCGAATGACCTTTGAAGCACCGGGACTCATGCGGGTCGATGGACGTCGCAGTCCTGTTGCCCTGTATGACTACGAACTCGCGACCTATGACGCCGCCGATACGTTCCGCCACCAAGATGCAGAAGGCTTTGTTCGCTTGTGGGGCCTTGGGATTTCCACCTGGGCTAAGCGCCATGGGGCAGAGCCAGGAAGTGCCAAGTGACCTTGTGGCATGGCCGCTTCAGCGGTGGCATGGATGATGCCATGGCGGCCTACACCGTGAGCCTTCCCTTCGACCAGCAACTGTTTCAAGAAGACCTCGATGGCTCACGAGCGCACGTTCAAGGCCTGGTGCACGGAGGTCTGTTGACCAGCGACGAAGGGGCAGCGCTCCTTGATGCCTTGTCGGTGGTGAACGAAGAACTTGTCGGTGGGACCTTCGTCTTTGATAAAGCCGATGAGGACATTCACACCGCCGTCGAGCGCCGAGTCACCGAACTTGCTGGACCAACTGGAGCGAAGCTCCACACGGGTCGGAGTCGAAATGATCAAGTCGCGACCGACCTTCGCCTCTGGACAAAGCGCAATTTGGCCCTCGTGAAGACGGACCTGTTGACGTTTTGTGACATCTTGACCGCAAGGGCAACTGCGGCTGGGGAAACCTATCTGCCGGGCTACACCCATGTGCAGCGGGCGCAGCCGGTTTTGTTGGCCCACCACTTTTATGCCCATGGCTGGTCACTACTTCGAGATGTCGATCGACTTCATGACTGCATGATCCGCCTTGATGTTTCACCGCTCGGTGCAGGAGCGCTGGCTGGCTCCTCACTTCCGCTTGATCCTGACTACACGGCGTCGTTGCTCGGGTTTGCCCGTCGCTTTGAGAACTCCATGGATGCGGTGTCGGATCGTGACTTCGTTGCCGAAGCGCTCTTTGTGCTTGCCATGATTGGTATTCACCTCTCTCGAATGGGCGAAGAACTCGTGTTGTGGTCGAGCGAAGAATTTGGCTTCTGCACGCTCGATGATGGCTTTGCTTCAGGGTCTTCGATGCTGCCGCAGAAGAAAAATGCTGATGCCGCAGAACTCGCTCGAGGAAAGACTGGTCGCCTGGTCGGCAACTTGACCGGCCTACTGGTGACCTTGAAAGGCTTGCCACTGTCGTATAACCGGGACCTCCAAGAAGACAAAGAACCACTCTTTGATTCAGTCAATCAAGTGCGTCTTGGTCTTCAGGCGATGGGTGGTGCGTATGCAACGTTGCAGATTCACGGCGTTGCTATGCAACGTGCCGCTGACGGGGGAGCGATTGCTGCCATTGATTTGGCCGAGTATCTCGTCGTGAAAGGAACCCCGTTTCGAGAAGCACATGCGATCGTGGCCGATCTTGTTCGACGTTCACTCGATGATGGCCGAGAACTCACTGAGCTCGTGGCAAACAGCGAACATTTCGACGAGGATGCGACTGCGTTGCTCCTCCCAGGCGTTGCCGTCACGCGGCGCACGACGCCAGGTGGAGCGGGGCCGACCCCAGTTGCAGAGCAGGCAGTTCGCTTTGCTCGAGCCCTCGACGCCGCAAAACAACGCGTCTGAACTGCCCTTGCGCAGCCCTCGGTGCACGGTAGATTGACCACGTACCGAGGGGAGCGGCCCGAGCCAATGCGTGACGACACGATTACCCTCAACAACATTGCCGCTGAAGAACGCCTTGCGTTCGGTTGGTCGTTTCGGCGATGGCTTTGCGCAATTGTGGCGCTCGCTGCAGCGGTGCAGGCAGTCATGTTGGCATCAGTGTGGACATGGACGTTTCGCAACGGCGACGCCATCTACTACCAAGGACAAGCCAGCCTGAATGCGCAAGGGCACTGGTTTGTTAATCCCTATCGCTACTTGCAATGGGTGTTCCAAACCCCAAGCCAACAGCCCATCTACCTCCCTTCGGCTAGTCATCCACCGCTGACCTCGACACTGTTGACGGTGTCGAATTGGTTCGGTCTCACGACGTTCCGAGAGCACTCGATTTTCTTAAGTCTCGTGTTTCTTGCCACGGTGGCGCTCGTTGCCATCGCCGTCAAGTTGAGCGGTGGACCAAAGGTTGCACTTGTTGCTGCGGCACTCGTGGCGACCTCGCCCTACTTGTTCGTGAATCCTTCGACCAACCTGGCGGAAACTCCAGTGTTGTTGACCGTGGCCCTGCTCCTTGTGGCGCTCTTCCGCCTCATTGAAAAGCCAGGCCCGTGGAGAGCCGTGCTCGTAGGTGCCGCCGCAGGGCTAGGGGCACTGTCGCGCTCTGAACTCGCCATGATGGTGGCAACCGTCGTCGCTCCAACGATCTGGCTTGCGGTCAAAGTACCGAGGCGTAATCGGTTGCTCTTGCTCGGCGCAGCAGCGATTGGCTTTGTGTCAATTACTGGTCCTTGGCTGGTTCGTAACCAAACAACCTTTGCAAAATCCGTATGGTTCTCGGACCAACTTGGTGTCACGTTGATTGAAGACAACTGCCCGAAGACCTATTCGGGCTACTACATGGGCTGGCAGTGGATTGCGTGCGGCCATGTGGTGAGCCACCCGCAGCTCGAAGCCTTGAGGGTCTTGCCTGGTGATCAAGGAATTGTGACGGACAAAGGAGCTGACGTCGACCTGCAGCGCTGGACTGGCGTGGTCACCGAGCGAAAGAACAACACCTTTACCGTCACGACCACAAATGCCAACAATGCGGCAACGTTGTGGCATAACCCGGCTGGCGATAACGAGCCCGTGCCGTTTGCGGTGACGAGGAGCACCCATGGTCAATCCTTTGCTCGCATTGGTGCAACCGTGACGGTTGAGTCCATGTTGCTCGCCCCGCTCGATGAATCAATCGCTGATGCCGAGTACAAAAAGGTCGCGATTTCTTATATCAAGACGCACAAGTTGCGAGCGTTAGAAGTCGCCGGTGTGCGGGTGCTTCGGGTATGGAATCTTTACGCGCCGAAGTCTCAAGTCATGTTCGACTATCAAAGTGCTCGACCGCACGTTGTTTCTTGGCTCGGACTCGGCATGTTTTACCTGTCGGTCCCGATCGCGATTCTTGGTGGAATTGTCCGGCGCCGACGGGGTCTCACCAATGCCCCCTTGCTTGGTCTGATTGTGACCGCGTCACTTGCGGTCATGTTGACGTTTGCCAATGGGCGTTACCGAGTTGAAGGCGATCTCGCTCTTTCAATCCTTACCGCCTTTGGCGTGGTGGAACTCATACGACGATCGCGACTTCGGCGGACAAAAGAAGCATTGCCACAGTGACGGCCGACGTGAACGTCGATGTGGAAGCACCAGTGAAACCACTTGCCTTCGGCTGGACGTTTGCTCGCTGGCGATTGGTTGCGACCATGGTGGCCGCGCTCATCCAGGTCATTTCGCTGTGGTCGGTATGGGGTTGGTCGTATCGCAATGGCGATGCGATCTACTACCAAGGCCAAGCAACGTTGAATACTCGTGGCTACTGGTTTATGGACTACGCCGACTACCTCCGTGGTTTAGGTCAAGGCAAAGCAATCTTTAACCCCACCGCGTCGCATCCACCGTTCACGTCATTGGTCTTTACCGTGTGCGACTGGCTGCACATGACGAGCTTTCGATCGCACAGCGTCGTGTTTGCGGTCATCTTCGTTGCGGCAGTGTTTCTTGTTATCAAGGTGATGAAGGATCTCCTTGGAGCGGGGATCGGTATCGTTGCCGGACTTTTCGTGGCCTGTAATCCCTATCTAGTGGCAAATACTGGAAGTGGCCTCCCAGAGACTTTGGTGATGGCACTCGTCATTGTTCTCATGTGGTGTGTTGTTGGACTTTGGCGCACCCGACAACTTCGTTACGGGTTTGCTGCCGGGGCAGTGGTCAGTATTTGCGCACAGACAAGAGCAGAACTCATGGTGTTGCTCGTTGTCGTGATGATTCCTGCACTCGTGCTGCTCGGGAGAGGTGACCGATTTGAACGCCTCCGTTGTGGAGCCGCAGTGGTGACTGCCTTTGTTGCGCTGTCGGCGCCTTGGGTGATTCGCAATCAGGTGACGTTCACGAACTCGGTGTTTTTCTCTGACGAATTCGGCACCACATTGGCAGATTCAAATTGTCGAGCGACCTACTACGGCGATCAGCTGGGTTACTGGTATCTCCCATGCTGGACGCAAGTGCCTGTTCCAAGCACGGGTGATGAATCAGTGATTGATGCGGTACGCGAAAAGGCGGGACTTGACTACATCTCCCATCACAAACTCCGTGCGGTTGAAGTCGTCATCATCAGAGAACTGATGGCGTGGAATTTCTACGATCCTGCTCGCGAGGTTCGCTATGGCTTGAAGATTGGACGAACAGAACTCCAGTCAACGCTTGGGCTCGTGCTGTCGTATCCGATGTACCTCTTGGCCATTGTTGGTGCTTACGCCCGGAGGAAGAACGCGAAGGCCCTGCTCTTTCCTCTTGCGTTCATCGTGACGGGATCAGCTGCAGTTGCGATCACCTTTGCCAGCCAGCGCTACCTGGTAGAAGCACAACTTGGCGTGTCACTGCTTGCGGCGATTGGACTCGTCGAGCTGCATCGCATGTGGACGAAAAAGAAAAATCGCAAAATGGTCACACACCTGTAACAAGTGCTGCTAGGGTTTCCAAGCCGGCCGGAACCCTATGGTCCTGATCGGAAGAGCCTTCGGGTTCGAACTGCAGAACTTGTCTTGACAAGTTGAAACGCAGTGTGTAGAGTTACCTTCCCGCAGTACGGAGCTTGAAAGAGTTCCTGAAACGGGCCCGAGGATCTTCGGAGCAGGTTCGCCTGTCTCTCGAAGTAAGTCGGTGGTCCTCGCACCAACGCTGGTTCTCCAGTGCGTGCGTGGTCGCTCCTTGAAAACGGAAGAACGAGAGCCAAAAGCCAGTGCGGGCTTCTCAACCACATCGGTTGGGAAGACTGTCAATTCAGTAGTAAAAAAAGTGGCGGCCGTAGAAAGCCTTCGGGCGAGAGTACGGTCGCTGCGGGTCGTGAAGAGTCATCACCGACCCGCTCTCTGATTTGAAGCTTGACCTTCGGGTTGAGCGGAAGATCTCGATGGAGAGTTTGATCCTGGCTCAGGACGAACGCTGGCGGCATGCCTAACACATGCAAGTCGAACGGACTCCATGGTGTAGCAATACACCGGAAGAGTTAGTGGCGAACGGGTGAGTACCACGTGAGCAACCTGCCCCAAAGTCTGGGATAACAGTTCGAAAGAACTGCTAATACCGGATACCCCCATTTGATCGCATGGTCGAATGAGGAAAGTTTTTCGCTTTGGGAGGGGCTCGCGGCCTATCAGCTTGTTGGTGCGGTAACGGCGCACCAAGGCTACGACGGGTAGCTGGTCTGAGAGGACGATCAGCCACACTGGAACTGAGACACGGTCCAGACTCCTACGGGAGGCAGCAGTGGGGAATCTTGCGCAATGGGCGAAAGCCTGACGCAGCAATGCCGCGTGAGGGACGAAGGCTTTCTGAGTTGTAAACCTCTTTCAGCAGGGACGATTGTGACGGTACCTGCAGAAGAAGCACCGGCCAACTACGTGCCAGCAGCCGCGGTGATACGTAGGGTGCAAGCGTTGTCCGGATTTATTGGGCGTAAAGAGCTCGTAGGCGGTTTGGTAAGTCGGATGTGAAATCCCCAAGCTCAACTTGGGGTCGCCATTCGAAACTGCCATGACTAGAATCACGTAGGGGACCACGGAATTCCAGGTGTAGCGGTGAAATGCGCAGATATCTGGAGGAACACCAGCAGCGAAGGCGGTGGTCTGGGCGTGTATTGACGCTGAGGAGCGAAAGCGTGGGGAGCGAACAGGATTAGATACCCTGGTAGTCCACGCCGTAAACGGTGGGCACTAGGTGTGGGGACTATTCAACGGTCTCCGTGCCGCAGCTAACGCATTAAGTGCCCCGCCTGGGGAGTACGGCCGCAAGGCTAAAACTCAAAGGAATTGACGGGGGCCCGCACAAGCGGCGGAGCATGCGGCTTAATTCGATG
>CANFJV010000043.1 GCA_947447225.1 Acidimicrobiaceae bacterium | reverse complement strand
TGTAGCCCCATGCCGCGAGCACTGCTGATGCTCCAATAGCCACGAGCCACCACGAGGTAGCTGCCGCGAGGAAAAGTCCAGCAATACAGGCAATGGCGAAACTGAGCAGTGCGGCGCTTCGAACCACTTTGGCGGGAACAAGTCCCGACCCAACAAGGCGCAGTGGTCCAACGCGAGCCTCATCGGTGCCCTTTATCCCGTCGGAATAGTCATTGGCGTAGTTGACGCCAATTTGTAAGGCCAAGGCAACCACCATGGTCAGGGCCAAGCGGACCCAATTGAGACGAGCAAATTCCGCTTGGAGCCAATCTGGGAACCGCAGGCCGAGTGTGGTCGTTGACGGCGTCGACAGCGGTGAGATGCCAACCCGGTTGCGTCCAACAGCTCCTGAAAGCGCAGCGCCAACAATGACCGGAACGAGCGCTGCTGGAAGCGTCTTTGGACGCGCTCCATCAACCCACCGCCGAACGGGGCCTGGAACTGGCGGTTGCGTCACGGGCGCTTTGGGAACTTTGAGAAGTCAGGCTTGCGACGCTCCACAAACGCATTGCGACCTTCTTGGCCCTCTTCGGTCATATAAAAGAGCATGGTGGCGTCGCCAGCAAGCTGCTGCACACCAGCAAGGCCATCATCAGCCGCGTTAAACGAGGCCTTCAGCATCCGAAGCGCAAGGGGTGAAAGGGTCAGCATTTGACGGCACCAAGCAACGGTTTCGGCTTCTAAGTCAGCGAGCGGCACGACCGTATTGACGAGCCCCCAAGCTTCTGCTTGAGCTGCGTCGTATTGCCGACACAAGAACCAGACTTCTTTCGCCCGCTTCAAGCCAATGGTGCGAGCCAGGATGGACGAGCCATACCCGCCGTCAAACGAGCCGACCTTTGGTCCGGTCTGGCCAAACCGAGCATTGTCGGCCGCAATGGAGAGGTCGCACACAAGGTGCAAGATGTGGCCACCACCAATGGCGTAACCAGCCACCATGGCAACAATCGGCTTTGGAATCCGGCGGATCAGGATCTGCAGATCCAACACGTTCAAGCGACCCACGCCTTCGGCGGCAACATGATCATCGCCGATATAGCCGTCATCGCCACGAATCTTCTGGTCCCCACCTGAACAAAAGGCATCGGGTCCTTGTCCCGTCAGCACAATGACACCCACCGAGAGGTCATCACGAGCCCTCGTAAACGCATCGGTCAATTCGAACAAGGTCTGAGGACGAAACGCGTTGCGCTTTTCTGGTCGGCAGATGGTGATCTTGGCGATGCCTTCTGCCACTTCGTAGGTGATGTCTTCAAACGCACCGCGTGCTTCCCACTTCGGAAGTGGAAGGCCACGGAACTCGTCGACGGGATCGATTGGCGCGCCGGTAATGACGGTTGGCTGTGAGGTCAGGTCCATGGCTCTAACCTACCGGGCGTGCCGGAGCTCGTGGCTTTTGATCAAGAACCAAGTGTGCAACTCTTGGCCGCAATTGGTCGCGTCCTTGACGCAGGTGACGCCTTTTGTCTTCTTGATCAGCGTCTCAGTCCGCTACAAAAACAAGCCCAACTCGATCTCTATCAAGCGACCGCGCTCATTGATGAACACGGGACCCGACACCGACTCGACGGCGGCGTCGGCACCGAGGATGGTGATGCGCTGTGTTGTGCAACATCCGGTTCATCTGGCACCCCAAAGGTCGCCGTGTTGACCTACGACGCACTCATTTGCTCTGCGACAATCACCAGTGCCGCACTTGGCGTTGACCCGTCGCGTCACCACTGGCTGTCGTGTTTGCCCTGGGCGCATATTGGTGGCCTCACCGTGGCGCTGCGCTCGCTGTTCACCGGTACGCCACTCACCGTGTTGTCGCACTTTGATGCCGATGCGGTCATGAACGCAGCAACGGCTGGACCAGCCACCCACACTTCACTCGTTGCCACGGCCTTGCAACGCATTGATCCAACGGTATTCACCGGTATCTTGCTCGGCGGTGCCGCACCGCCTCGAGAGGTTCCGGCAAATGTGACCACCACCTATGGCATGACCGAAACCGGCTCGGGCATTGTCTATAACAATCGGGCCTTGCCGGGTGTTGAGCTCGGCGTTGACCCACACACCCATGGACTCCTCGTAAAAAGTCCCACCATGCTTCGGGCGTATCGCAATGCCGACAGTCCTTTCGTCACTGGCAGAGACGGGACAGGCGGCTGGCTGGCCACTGGTGATGCTGGCACCATCGCGGACGACGGCTTCGTTTCGGTGACCGGGCGTCTTGATGAGGTCATCGCAACGGGTGGAGAAAAAGTCCATCCAAATGTGGTCGAGCGAGCGCTCAGTGGCATTGCATTTGTGCGCGAACTTTGCGTCTGGAAGCGTCCTGATCCAACCTGGGGAGAGCGAGTCGTTGTTTTCGTCGTCCCGCAAGGTCAACGCATTGTCACGCTCGAGGATCTCGCACCGTGGACTGAACACCTTGCCCCGTGGGAGCGCCCCAAAGAGGTTGTACTGCTCAATGAGCTTCCCCGGACGCCATCAGGGAAAGTGTCACGCCGACTCCTCAGCTAACGCCGCCGGTTGGCTGATTGGTGGTGCCACCATCGATGACGATGGTTTGACCCGTAATCCACGAAGCCGCCGAAGACGACAAGAACAGCGCCATCGTGGCGATGTCATCGACTTCACCAAGGCGCCGCAGGGGGATGTGTTTGGACACTTGTTCTTCTCGGTTTTCCCACAGTGCCCGGGCAAGATCTGTCTTCACGAGACCCGGCGCAATCGCGTTCACGCGAACCGTTGGGGCGAGTTCATAGGCAAGTTGCGTCGTGGTGTGGATGACGGCAGCTTTGGTCACGTTGTACCAACCAATGCCGGGCTCAGGCCCAAGACCACCAATGGACGCAATGTTGAGAATCGACCCACCGTGCTCCTTCATGGACTGGTGCCATGCGGCTTGGCTGAAGGTAAGGATTGAGGCCTGGTTGATCTCATAGGTCTTGCGCATGAGTTCCGGCGTGATGTCGATCATCGGACCGAAGTACGGGTTCGTCCCGGCATTGTTCACCACAATATCCACCGCACCAAAGCGCTCTATCGTGAAGGCAACCGCCTTGTCTGCATCTTCTGGTCGACCAACGTGAGAGGTGACGGTTGCCACCTGGCCGGGAAGTCCTTCCAAGGTGGCTGCTGCTTCGCTCAAACCTTGTTCTTTTCTCGAGGTGAGCACCACATTGGCACCAGCTTCTGCCATGCGGTAGCCAATTTGCAGCCCAATGCCGCGTGATCCACCGGTAATCAGTGCAGTTTTTCCATCGAGTCGAAGATCCATACTTCCAATCTACGAGATGGTTGTTGATGAATCGCCAACCGCTCTTGGTCGCACTGCCCGGGAGAACATCCCTGCTCGGTACGCTTGGCAAGTGCCCGCCAACCACCTCAGTTCGTCGACCTCGCCCTATTTGCGCCAACACGCTCACCAGCCCGTTGCGTGGTACCCCTGGGGAGATGACGCACTCGCCAAGGCCGCAGCGCAAGACAAACCACTGTTCATTTCCATTGGCTATGCCTCGTGTCATTGGTGTCACGTCATGGCCCATGAAAGCTTTGATGATCCCGCAGTGGCCGAACTGCTCAACAACTCCTTCATTTCCATCAAGATCGACCGTGAAGAGCGACCCGACTTAGATGCCACCTTCATGGCCGCCACCCAAGCCCAGCATGGCCATGGTGGTTGGCCGAACTCCGTCTTCGCCACACCTGATGGTCGACCCTTTTATACCGGCACCTACTTCCCCCCAGAGGATCGACCAGGAATTCCATCGTTCACACGGGTAGTGACCTCACTTGCAGATGCATGGTCCACGAGTCGAGACGAAATTGAAGAACGGGCCGATACCTTCTACAACGCCGTCGCAAGTGAGGCGAACTTCTCCGAAGACCTAGCCGAAAAAGCCGCTGAGCATGGCGACCTCCATCCACGTGAAGTTCTCACCCACGCCATGGCCGAACTCGCCGAACGCTTCGACAGTTCATGGGGCGGATTCAGCCCAGCACCAAAGTTTCCGCGACCGTCGCTCATTGAGTTGTGCCTGTTGGCTGCGGTGACCCTCGAGGATCAACAGGCTCGAACCATGGCCATGGTGTCACTTGATGCAATGGCCGCAGGCGGCCTCTATGACCACTTGGCCGGAGGCTTTGCCCGCTACTCGACCGACGAAGAATGGTTGGTCCCGCATTTCGAGAAGATGCTGACCGATCAAGCAATGCTCGCGGTTGCCTATCTGCATGGCTATGTCATCACCGGCAATGAGGACTATGCCCAAATTGCCCGAGAGACGCTCAACTATGTGCTCGATGAACTCTGGGCAGATGAAGATGCTTGCTATGGCTCTCATGATGCTGATGCCGATGGCCGAGAAGGCTCTCATGCGGTGTTCACTGAGACCACCGTTCGTGCCGCACTCATCGCAACTGGCGATGAAGCACTCGTCGAAGAAGCACTTTCGTATTTCTGCCTGAGCGGTCCGCCGACCTTTGAAGGTGCCGCCATTGTTCACCGACCACTCGGCGCTTCGCTCAAGCGAAGCCCCGAGATGGAACGGGTGCGCCGTTCACTCTTGACTGCTCGGCGTCGTCGTGTTCAACCCGACGTTGATACGAAGATCATTCTTGAGTGGAACGCCATGGCGGCCTCTGCGCTGGCACAAGCCGCACAGATTCTCGGCGAGGATCGCTTTGGCGAAGCAGCAGAACGCATTGTTCGCTCGTGTCTCAACCTTCACACTCGCGCGGACGGCCGACTGCTTCGCAGTTATGCCGAAGGCCGAGCAGACGGCCTTGCTGGCGCTGCCGACTACGCCTGGCTTGTCGATGCCTGCACCCGTTTGTATGAATTGACCGCCAAAGCCGAGTGGCTCGGCCAAGCAGTCGAAGTTGGCAATGCGTTGCTCCGCGGTTTTTGGGACGGCGACGTTGAGGAAACGACCATTGACGTCACACGTGGTGGCCTCTTCACGACGGGCCACGATGCACCAACGGTGCTCGTGCGGGTGAAGGACGTCTTTGACTCCGCCACGCCATCGGCCAACTCCGTTGCCATGCGAGCGTTTTCTCGTCTTGGAGCACTGAGCGAAGACGTTCGCTTTGTCAAAGCTGCGAATCGCCTCATCGAGCGAGCACGAGCGATTGTCGCCGTGCAGCCAACAAGCGTTGCCGACATGACCCTCGGAGTCATTGATCAAGCACTGCGAAGTGAACTCGTGATTCCTGGACCTCGTGGACCACTTCTTGGTGCAGCAGAAGCAACCTTCACGCCGGGTCTTGTCATTGCCCACGGCGAACCACTTCCAACCACGCTGTTTGCCGGTCGAGAAAATGGCAACGCCTACCTGTGTCGTCAGGGCACCTGCTCGTTGCCAATGGGAGCAACCGACGACCTTATGACCGCACTTCGCCAAGGCATCGCCCTTCGGGCGTCGCACTAAGGCAGAATGACCTCGTGGAGTTGAACCTGAGCCAGCCAACCAAGCGTTTCAGCGACCTTGTCGGTGGACGCTCCGGTACGGCGCATCGCCGCTCGGGTCATCTGCAGGTGACCGGTGGCGAACACTTGACCATGGTGGTGCTTGCAGCAACCCACGACGACACGATCGTTGTCGACTTGGACTCCGGTGCACTGGTGCGACTGCGGGTGCCATGGCCCGATGACTATGAACCGGACTTGGAAGCGTTCGACATTGTTGAAGTTGATGTTGCGAGTGACCCAGAGCGCAATGACCCTGCACACCCTGAGGCCATCACCGTCAGCGATCTGCCTCGAAAAGTCGGCACCTTTCGTGGTCGACCCGTTCGCCCACTGCTTGCCGAACTCGCCGTTCCTCACGATGGTTCGCTGTTTGGCTTTCGTGGTACTTCCGCTCCCTACTGGGAACTTCGTGGTGACTACCCTTCGGTTGCGCTCATTACGCCGAACCGTGGGCCGCAGTTGCTTCGCCGCAGGGATGATGACTCCACCTGGGTCCGCTTTGGTTGGGGTTCAGAAGACGTCTGGATGCCCATGGATGGACAAATTGGCCGCCGAGTGCTTGACGCAGCTCGTCGAGAGCGACTGGCGGGAAAAGAACTTGCCACCGCCCTCGGGTTTCGCCCCTGGTACTTGTTGACCGGACTCAGCAAGCCCCGCGACGGACACTGCTACAAAGTGGTGAGCGCACTGCTTCCTCGCAACTAGCGAGAACGACTTACTTGGCAACCTTGCCGGAGGCGAGGTCTTCGGCCATGGCCCAACCAAACGCCACGAGGCGCTGCTGAGATCCTTCTTTCACACCCTTAAAAAAGGCACCGAACTCAGGGTCGACCTTGGTCTTTGCGAAAACAAAGTCAATACCGCCAACGGGTCCAGCACCGGAGGGTTCAACCACGAAGGTGCGGTCATCAAGACCCTTTTCGTTGCCGAAGCGCTTGGCCAGACGACGAGCCCAAGCTCGCTCTTCACCTGATGGCTTGTGGTCGGGGCGAGGCACGACGTCAGAAAGTGGGTTAAAGACTCGGAAGCCGTCGATGGACAACAAGCGAGTGCCAAGCAAAACGTCTTCGTCAGGGAATGCCAGGAGTGCACGACGGTACTGATCGGCCATGATGGCCTTCATGGTGGACTCTGCCTTGGCAGTGCGGTCAACAAGGGCAAGACCAACGAGCAGCGATGGCGTTCCACCAATGCGCTCTAACGTGCAAAACGAGTACCCGCGCAACTTCGAGCCTTCACGAGCGAGTGAGACGAGAACCCACTTGTCACGCTCTTGTGTCAGATAGTCGACGTCATACGCCGGGTCGCGGTCGACACAGAGATCTGCCAGTTCGGCGAGCTCTCCTTCTGAGAGCGACGAGGCATCCTTCGTGGTGACAACAATTGGCATGGAGCCATTCTAGAGCGAGGAATGAGCCCTCCTCTCCGAAGGGCCGAAGACTAGTGCACGAGGGCGTTCGGACCGAGGAGGGTGCGCACCTCGCCAATGACGGCCCGAGGGTCGACATTGAACTCTGGCGGTAATTGAATCAATTTTTCGCCAACGAGAAGTTGCACCGGCGTGGCCCCTGGAAACTCTCCGAGCATCGCCTTCAAGCGGAAGACCAATTCGTTGCTCATTTGACTCAGTGGCAAGGCAATCTTCAGCAAATTGAGGGTGGATCCCTCAAGTTCAGGACGACTGACCGACATCACAATGAGTTTTGGCGTGTCTTCACGGAAATCAGCTCGAACCTTCATGGCAACAATGGCGTCATCTTCAATGAGGTGACCGAACTCTTCCATCATTTTCGGGAAGCACATCACTTCCATTGAGGCATTGAGGTCCTCAAGGACGAACGAACACATGAGATCGCCACGCTTGGTGAACCGGCGATCAAGGTTGGTCACCACGCCGCCAACCACTTTGACGAAGGCCTGTTCTTGGTGGCCGGGTTCTGCCGCCATGTCTTTCAGATCACCAAGGGTGATCTCGACGTGGCGAGCAAGCGCTCCTTCAAGGCCGCGAAGTGGATGATCGGAGACATACAGGCCGAGCATCTCTTTTTCGAACTTGAGACGCTGGGTCTTTTCGAATTCGGTATCGGGAATGGCAATGACCGTTCCGGCCCACTTTGCCTCATCGGCAGCGTCTCCACGCTCTTCCGCTGCGGCGGCAAACAGCGTCACAATGCCGACATCTAAGTTACGACGAACTTCCAAGGTTCGCTCAATGATCTCATTGATCACCAGCGCAAGTCCTTGGCGAGGGTGACCAATCGTGTCAAAGGCACCAGCCTTAATCAGGCTTTCCATTGCCCGTCGGTTGAGCACCATTGGGTCGACGCGACGACAGAAATCAAACACGTCGACAAAAGGACCACCCGCCTGTCGCTCGGCCACGATCCGCTCAACGAGGTTCTCCCCCACATTTCGAATCGCTGCCGCACCGAAGACAATGGAGTGGAGCACCTGACCGGTTTCGTCTTTGGCTGGTGCGAAATCTGACAACGAACGATTGACGTCAGGCACCAACACATCAATACCCATGGCTCGACATTCGGCCAAGTAGATCGCGGTCTTGTCCTTGTCGTCTCGCACGCTGGTCAACAAGGCGGCAAAGTACTGCACCGGATAGTTGGCCTTCAGCCATGCGGTCTGATAGGTGACAAGGCCATAACCGTAAGAGTGCGACTTGTTAAAGGCGTAGTCAGCAAACGGCTCAATCTCATCGAACAGCTGCTCGCCGATCTTTGCGCCATAGCCTTGAGTTTCTGACCCCTGGACAAACTTCTCGCGGTGCGAAGCGAGCAGGACACGGTCTTTCTTCGAGCACGCCTTGCGGAGGTTGTCGGCTTCTTCCAAGGTGTAGCCGGCGAATTTCTGCGCCACTCGCATCATGGACTCTTGATAGATCATGAGGCCTTGGTTGCCGCCAAGGATTTCGCCGAGGTCTGGGTGAAGGTACTTGATCTCTTTTCGACCGTTCTTTCGATCGGCGTATTCATAGTGCATGTTCGACGACATGGGCCCTGGTCGATACAGCGCAATCAACGCAGCAATGTCGTCAAAGTCGGTTGGTGCGAGTGCACGAATCAGGGCACGCATCGGTGGAGATTCGAGCTGGAACACGCCAATCGAATCACCTCGGCGGAGCATCTCGTAGACCTTTTCGTCGTCGAGCTCGACTCGGTCAATATCAGGGCGTGTTCCCGTGTCGAGTTCAATCATGTCGAGTGCTCGCTCAATCACCGACAAGTTGCGAAGGCCAAGAAAGTCCATCTTGAGCAGACCGAGTTCAGCCACCCCACCCATTTCATATTGGGTGACAATGGGGGAATTTTCGTGATTGCCCGAAGAATCAGGCTTGCGCTGAATCGGCAAATACTCCGTCAACGGTTCATTGGTAATCACGACAGCAGCGGCATGGATACCGTCTTGGCGGCGCAGACCTTCGAGGCCCTTTGCCACGTCAATGATTTGGCGAGCAACAGGATCATTGTCATACATGGCTCGAAGCTCAGTTGAGCTGCGATAGCCATCCATGTGTTCTTCCGTTGGCTCAAGGCAGGCCTGCAGTGGCGTGGAGCGACCCATCACGACCGGCGGCATGGCCTTGGCCACACGGTCGCCATCTTGAGGGCTAAAGCCCAGCACTCGAGCGCCGTCGCGAACTGCCGCTCGAGCACCCATGGTCGAAAACGTCACGATTTGGGCAACATGGTCGGCGCCATAGCGCTCGGCTGCGTACTTGATCATCTGGCCGCGGTATCGCTCATCGAAGTCCATGTCGATGTCGGGCATTTCTTTCCGGCCCGGATTCAAGAACCGCTCAAAGAGCAAGTCATAGCGAATGGGGTCGAGATCGACGATGTTGAGGCAATACGCGACACAGCAGCCAGCGGCCGAGCCACGACCAGGGCCGACTCGGATCTTGGCTCGCTTGGCAAAACAAATGAGGTCCCACACCACGAGGAAGTAGGCAGCAAAGCCCATGTCGGAAATGACCTTCAACTCAAAGTCGAGGCGGTCAACGACAATGGCGGGAAGTTCGGCCCCATAGCGAACGTGCGCGCCTTCGTAGGTGAGGTGCCGCAAGTACTTGGCCGCTCGCTCTTCATACGACTCGCCAGTGAATTCATCGGGCACTGGGAATTCTGGCAACGACGGCTTGCCGAGTTCCAACTCCACATTTGCCCGCTCAGCAATCCACAAGGTGTTGTCGCAGGCTTCGGGCAATTCAGAGAACGTCGCCCGCATTTCTTGTGCGGTCTTCAAATAGTGCTCATGGCCGTCAAACTTGAAACGATTTGGGTCTGACAACAACGCACCGGTTTGCACACACAACAACACGTCATGGGCAACATGGTCAGCCTCATCGGTGTAGTGACTGTCATTGGTGGCAAGCAGCGGTGCCCCAATGGACCGAGCGAGCTCAACCAACATTGGGTTGGTCTTTCGCTGTTCGGCCAGACCGTGGTCTTGAAGTTCTACAAACAGGTTGTCTTTACCGAAGATGTCTTGCAGGCGAGCTGCACGACGCTTGGCTTCTTCCATGTCGTCATTGAGCAAGGCCTGCAGCACCACTCCACCAAGACAGCCGGTGGTTGCAATGATGCCCTCGTGGTGCTGCTCCAACAGCTCCCAGTCAAGTCGTGGCTTGTAGTAATAACCCTCGAGATAGGCCTTTGAGGACAACTTGAGAAGGTTGCGATAGCCCTGGGTGGACTCGGCCAGCAAGGTCAGGTGGTAGTAGAGCTTTTCTCCGCCATCGGCGTTGCCACCCCCATCGTCCACTTTGCCGCGACGCACGGGGCGCTCGTGGCGTGACTCAAGCGCCATGTAGGCCTCGGTGCCAATGATGGGGTTGATTCCACCTTTGCGACACGCTTTATAGAAATCGAGGACCCCATACATGTTGCCGTGATCAGTAATGCCAAGTGCTGGCATTCCATCGGCGACGGCCTTTGCGACGAGTGCATCAACTCGAGCAGCCCCATCGAGCATCGAGAACTCGGTGTGGGTATGCAGGTGGGTGAAACTCGACGGCACTGCCGCTCCCTTTGGGGTTGAACGTGGGTGAAGGCTGAGTTACAGCCATGTGGTTCGACCATAGCGCGACCTCGCGCGGTCGCGACGGGGAGGCCGAGATCTACAGGTAGTTCCCGGGTCGACCGCTCCCTTCACCATCACCTTGCGGCAAGGTGCGTGAGCGAAGTTGGTCAAGTTGTGCTCGGGCGGCCATTTGCTGAGCCACAAGCGTTGCTTGGATGCCATGGAAGAGCCCCTCAAGCCAGCCAACAAGTTGCGCCTGCGCAATGCGAAGCTCGGCATCTGACGGCGTCTCTTCTCCAAAAGGCGACACCATTCGATCAAGTTCTGCCGCAAGGTCGTCACTAATGGCAGACCGCAACTCGGCGAGGGACTGCTCATAGATCTCTTTCAGCCGCACTCGGCCGCTTTCATCAAGCGGTGCGCCACGAACTTCGTCAAGCAGGACCTTCACCATCGAGCCAATCCGCATGACCTTGGCCGGTTCAGAGATCGTCTCGGTCGTCGGTTCGCCAGCATCGCCTTGCTCTGAGGCCGCCAAGATTTCATCGGGGGCAATCACCACGGGCTCTGCATCAAAATTCACCATGAATGCAGTTTGCCATCTCGGGTGGATTTCTCGGTCGGGTTAAAACCTGACTCTTTTGGTAGGCTATTGCGGTGAAGGTTTCGACCCGAGGTGACTACGCCAGCCGAGCCCTTCTTTCTCTTGCGCTGCACGCCAATGGATCAGTGCCGACGTCGGTGCGAGATATTGCCGAGCGAACCGCACTCCCCCAGCCGTACTTGGAGCAAATCCTGCTTGCGCTCAAGGGTGCTGGCATTGTGCGCTCCAAGCGTGGAGTTGGCGGCGGCTACGTCTTAGCTCGCGACCCAAGCGACATCACGATGGCCCAAATTGTTTCTGCAGTTGACGGCCCCATTGCCGCTGGCGACTTCGGAGAGCCCCACCAAGACGGCGCCTGTGATCACGAAGGTCAATGTGCATTGCTCGCCTTGTGGTCAGAAGTCGGTGAACTTTTGCGTGAGCGACTTTCGTCATACACCTTGGCCGACATGGTGCTCCGGGCCAGCGGTCCAGTAAATTCGGCCAAATAATTTTTGGGAATAGTCCAATCTGAGTTGGCGTTATAGGTGGTGCGCAACCAACGAGGGCAGTAGCGCCTGTCCGAGGAGGAACACCAATGTCCCGTGCTTCATGGTCGTCTTCAACCGACGCACTTGGTTTGTTGATGCGTGACCTCGACCAATACCCCATGCCGAACTACGACGAGCAAGTCGAGTTGGCCAAATTGGTGGCCAAGGGCGATGAAGAGGCAAAGCAGCAGATGGTCGCAGCAAACCTGCGCCTCGTGCTCCACTGGGCCCGTCGTTACGCCGACCGTGGTGTTGAAATGGTTGACCTCGTCCAAGAGGGCACCTTTGGCCTTATGCGAGCCGTTGAGAAGTTCGACTGGGAGCGCGGATTTCGCTTCTCTACCTATGCAACCTGGTGGATTCGTCAGTCCTTGCAGCGTGCAGTCCAACAGCACGGTCGCACCATTCGCATTCCCCTTGAAGTTGGCGAGCAACTTCAGCGTCTCGAAGCCGCAACGGCAGAGCTCACCGGTCTGTTTGGTCGCCCACCAACCGATGATGAATTGACCGAAGCCACCGGTATGAATGCTGCGACCCGAAAGAACCTAGAAGGCCTGGCCGGCGTTACTGCCAGCCTTGACCAGCCAGCGAACTCTGACAGCTCGACCGTGCTTGGTGACCTTGTCGCACCAGAGACCACCAACTTCTACGACGCGGTCGACCAGCAGATGCTCGATGACCGCTTGAACGATGCCCTTGGTCGGCTTTCTGATCTTCAGCGCCAAGTCATTCGGATGCGTTTCGGCCTCGATGGCCAAGACCCAACGTCGTTGCAAGCAACGGCCGAAAGTCTTGGCGTTGGTGTTCGTCGTGTTCGTCGGGCCGAAGAAGAGGCCTTGGCCACCTTGGCCGTCGACAACGAAGTCCTCGGCGTGTATCGCCCCGACGAGTTCGAAGCGTCCTACAACTAACCACGCTCAGCGGTCGAGGTCGATTCCTGTCCCGACAAGGCGTGAGAGGTCTTCTGGCAGTTCGGCGGTGAACGAGACGTATTCGCCCGTCACCGGGTGTTCAAAGCCAAGTCGATAGGCGTGCAGGAAGAACCGGTCTCGCCCGAGTTCTGGGTCAATGAGGCGTCCATAGCGTGCGTCACCCACTACTGGGTGGCCAATGGCGGCCAAGTGGACTCGGATCTGGTGAGTGCGGCCGGTCTCTAACTTGCACCGCACGAGGGTCCGAGGCGAAGAACCCTCGTAGCGCTCGACCACTTCATAGGCAGTGCGAGCGGGCCGACCATCACGCGACACGGCCATCATGGTTGGACTTCGCAGCGAACGACCAATTGGGGCGTCAACGACGCCTCGCTCGTCTTCGACGATGCCACGCACGAGTGCTAAATACCAACGATCAACATCGCGAGCCGAAAGTTGACCAACGAGCGACTGATAGGCCGATTCTGTCCGGGCAACCACTAACAGCCCTGAGGTCCCTCGGTCGAGGCGATGCACAATACCGGGACGATCTGGGTGTCCACCGGACAAAAATCCCACTTCGGCAATATCTGGGTAGCGAGCGAGAAGTCCTGCCACCATGGTTCCGGTTCGATGACCAGCACCAGGGTGGACAATGAGATGGGCCGCTTTGTTCACGACGAGAAAACTCTCGTCTTCGAAGATGACGTCGACCTCGACGTCTGGTTCTGCATCAACGCCAAGAGGGGCTGACGAGGTGACCACCGCTTCAATCCGGTCACCTTCGCTCAGCACAAAGCTACGAAGTCGATCGTTTCGGCCATTCACCGACACCACGCCTTGCTTTATGAGGCCCGCTGCTTCATTTCGAGAGATTCCCGTGAGCATCGAAAGCGCTCGATCGAGCCGCACTCCACCAAGCAGCGGCGGTACTTCAACGTCGACTTGCTCTTGTTCTGGTTCTTCAATCGCCATGGTCACCCCTCGGTCGCAAAACCAGGTTGAGCCCCAGCCACACACACCCGACCGTAATGGCCGCATCGGCAACGTTGAACACGGGCCATATTTGGGGGTCAATGAAATCCACTACCCCATGGTCGGGCCGCAAAGCCCTTCCAAGAGCATTGCCGAATGCACCACCGGTCAACAATGCGAGTGGCAAGGCAACCGAGTACTTGCGAGTTCTCCAAAGCACGATCAGCAGCACAGCCACAATCACCGCCGCGGCAAGAAGCAGCCAACGTGCTGCACCCTGGAATGTGGAAAAGGCCGCGCCATGATTCACCGTGTAGACAAATCGCAACTTCCAAAACAGATCAACAGGCGTTGACCAACGTTGTTGCGCTATCGATTTAGTCCAAAGATCAAGGCCGATGACACCGCCTAAGGCGATGAAGGCGACCCCACGAAGTCGAGCCTGTTGACTAACGGCCAATCGACTAACGCTGGAACAAGCCCGAGCGCAGGATGCCTCCACGCTTACACGGGGCACACATCGGCGATGCAGGAACAGCCTTCAAGCGATCCTTGATGATCGGGTCACCACAGCTTGAGCACATGCCCCACGTGCCACGGTCAAGGCGCCAAAGCGCTTCGTTTATCTCATCAATGGTCAGGCGCAGTGACTGCACTTGATAGAGCATCGCAGAGCGGTCAACCGCAATGGTTGAGCCTTCGCCACCGGCTGACTCATCGGAAGTGTCGTCGCCGGACTCACGTGATTCACGGAGGGTTTCGGCCTGGCCAAGCAAGATGTCGATTAAGCGCTGCTCCTCAGCCTTGTCGGCTTCGAGTTGTGCCCGCATGTCATCTAAGAATTTCTGCTGCTTTAAATAGGGGTTGACCTTTGGCTTTGCCTCGACCACCGGAGCAACCTTTTTTGGCGCTGGAGTGGCAGCCTTTTCCGGGACAGCAACTGGTGCCTTCGGTGCGGCGGCTTTCTTGGCTGGAGCAACCTTTGCCGCGGGCGCAGCTTTCTTGGTTGGAGTTGGCTTCGCAGCTGTGGCTTTCGTGGCTGGAGTTGGCTTCGCAGCTGGGGCAGCCTTCTTGGCTGCGGGAGTTGCCTTCTTTGCTGGGGCAGCCTTCTTGGCTGCGGGAGTTGCCTTCTTTGCTGGGGCAGGTTTCGTGACGGCAACTTTCTTCGTTGGAGTAGGTGTTGCCGGTGCAGCCTTCTTGGCTGGCGCCTTCTTTGCTACAGGTGCTGGCTTCGCCGGCACGGTCTTCTTTGCGGGAGCAGCCTTTGCAGTAACAGCCTTCTTTGCGGGAGCGACCTTTGCAGCAACAGACTTCTTTGCGGGAGCGGCCTTCTTTGCGGGAGCAACTTTTGCAGTGACTGCCTTCTTTGCGGGAGCGACCTTT